>JBEATZ010000083.1:0-3701 GCA_041161695.1 Planctomycetota bacterium
GCTGCCGCCGTGGTACCGGCGCCGCGCGCACACATGCAGCCGGTCGCGACCGGCTGCATGTGTGCGCGCGGCGCCGGTACCACGGCGGCAGCCAAGGCCACCACCGCACCGAGGGCCGCGAGTCCGAGGGCGAGGGCCGCGAGCGCGGCGAGCGCGGCGGCGCCGCAGCCGCCCAGCGGTCCCGCCGGCAGCCGTGCCAGCGCGCCGGCGCGGTCGCGCGCGAAGGGCGGCCAGCTGTCGAAGGCGCTGGCGCAGGCGACGGCCGCGAGCGCGAAGCAGGCAACGTGGATCCACGTCCCCGCCACCGCTGGATCGGAGAACGCCGCGCCCAGCACGCAAACGAGCAGCAGGGGCGATGCGCGCGCGATGTGGCGCAGGCAGCGCCGGAACACCACGTGCGCGATGCTCATGACCCGTTGCCCCGCTGCGCGATGCGGCGGAACAGCTCGAACAGGTGCTCGCGGGCGCGCGAACTCGACACCACCTGGGCACCGAGGCTCGTGCACAACTCCTGCAGGCGCTGCACGCCCGCTTCGTCGAGCCCGCGCAGCACCAGTTCCCAGTCGCCCCTGCCGAGCAGCTGCTCCAGCGTGCCGCTCGCGGCCAGCGTGCCCTCGTGCAGCACGGCCACGCGCTGGCACAGTTCCTCGACCTCCTGCAAGTGGTGGGAGGCGAGCAGCACGGTCGTCCCTTCGGCGGCCAGGGTCCGCAGCAGCTCGACGATGGTGCGCGAGCCGAGCGGGTCGAGTCCGCTCGTGGGTTCGTCGAGCAGCAGCACGCGCGGACGGGACATGAGCGCGGCAGCGAGGCCGATGCGCTTCTGCATGCCCGTGCTCCACGTGCGTACCTGGCGGCTGCAAGCGGCGGTGAGCCCGAGCTGCTCCAGGAGCTCGTCGGCGCGCGCAGGCACCTCGGCCGCCGGCATGCGCAGCAGCCAGCCCACGTGCAGCAGGTACTCCCTGCCCGTGAGGAAGGGCATGGGCACCGGCGCCTCGGGCTGGAAGCCGACCAGTTGGGCGAGCTGGGGATCCGCGGGTGCACGTCCCAGCACGCGTGCGGTGCCGTCGGTGGGAGCCTGCAGTCCTGCCAGCACGCGCAGCAGCGAGGTCTTGCCCGACCCGTTGGGACCGAGGATGCCCGCGATCTCGCCCGGGGCGACCTCCAGGTCGATGCCGCGAAGCGCCGTGACCTCGCGCCGGAACAACCCGGTGCGGAACGTCACGCGCAGCTGCCGGATCGAGAGGGCGGATTCCATCGGGGTCGGGATGCTATCCTGATCCGCACGCCCAGCGCGCCACCAACGTGACCGGACACATCCTCAGAGCCGACGGTTCCTCCCTGCCCGTGCGCGACGGCCTCACCATCGGCAGGCAGCCCGGCTGCGACATCGTGCTGGACGACCACAAGGCCTCGCGCCGTCACGCCGTGCTGCACGTGGCAGGCAGCGTGGTGGAGGTGGAGGACCTCGGCAGCAGCAACGGCACGCTGCTCAACGGCAAGCCCGTGACGCGGCGCATGCTGCGCGATGGCGACGAGGTGCACATCGGGGCGACCGTGCTCCGCTACGTGGAGCGCATGGCGGCACCCGCGGCGCCGGCTGCACCTGCAGCCGCAGCAGCCGACGACGACGACCTCGACCTGTTCGGCGGCGAGGCACCGTCGCCTGCACCTGCTCCCAGCGCGCCGATGGCCGCGCCGCGGCCGGTGCCCGCGGCTCCCGCGCCCGTCCCGCCGCCGCCGCCTGCCCCGCCGCGCCCCAGCGTGGTGGAGTTCGAGGACGAGGTGGTGGAGGTGCGCAAGCCCGCTGCGCCTGCTGCAGCAACCGCGGCCCCGGCCCTCGACGCCAGGGCACCGGTGCTCACCAGCCAGCGCGTGCTGCAGTTCCAGAATCAGGCAGCCGGCAAGGGCCCGCTCGGCGACGACGTGGGCCAGCTCGCGGGCGCCGCCCGCTGGCTGCTGTACCTGCTGGTTGCCGTCGTGGGTTCAGGCCTTGCCTGGCTGGCGATGACGGCCGTGAGCTGACCGCCACACGTCCAGCAGCTGGCGCGCCGGTGCGTCCCAGCCGGGCACGAGCGGGGGCGATGCAGGCGGTTCGGCCTCGGCGATCGCATCGGCCCATGCTGCGGAGTCGTCGGGCGGCAGTGCGATCGCGCCGAGTTGCGCAAGTTCGGCCATGCCGCTGTTCGCGCTGACGAGCACCGGGGCGCCGGCAGCCAGGCCCTCCAGCGCACAGATCCCCGAGCCCTCGTGGTGTGAGGGCACGCACACCGCGGCCGCGCGCGCGTAGAGCGCAGGCAGCGCTTCGTCGGGCAAGGCACCGGCGAAGTCGACGCGGTCGAGGATGCCGAGTGCGGCTGAGCGCGCCACGAGGCTCGCGCGGCTGCCCGCATCGGCGCCGACCAGCACGACGCGAAGCTGCCTGCGGCGTTCGCGGTCGAGCCGCGCGAAGCCGTCGAGCAGCAGGCTGAGGTTCTTGCGCGGCTCCAGGTGGCCCACGTGCAGCACCAGGTCCGCAACCGCTGCGCGCGGCAGCACCGGCAGCGAGGGTGCGTTGGGGATCACCACCGTCTCGGCTGCCTGCACGTGTGCATGGATGCGTGCTGCCGTGAAGCGGCTCACGGCCACCAGCGCGGATGCGCGGCGCACGGCATCCTGCAGCAGCAGGCGCGCGAGCCATGCCGGACGGTGGGAGTGCCCGTCGACGTCGCGCGTGTCGTGGACCGTGAGCACACTGGGCACGCCTGCTCGCGGCAACGGCAGCATGGCGTGGTCGAGCAGGTCGACGTCGAGTCTGCGCAGCAGGCGCGGCAGCCTGCGCCACTCGAACCATGCGCGCGCGAGCGTGGGCGGTTGCGGGTCGAGGTCGAGTGCATGCCAGTGCACGCGCGGATGCTGCCACGGCGGCGCGTACCCACGGCCGTGCAGGACGGTGACCTGCTCGCCTTCGTGCAGCAGTGCGCGCAGCGCATCCAGCAAGCCAAGCAGCCGACGGTTGGCGCCGGACGGCACGCCCAGCCATGCGCCGCTCACGGCAACGTGCATGCTCATCGGGCGAGTTCCTCGTGCACGGCACGCCATGAGGATGCCGCCGCTGCGGGCGTGAAGCCTGCTGCACGACGCAGGCCCGCTTCCTGCAGCTGCGCGCGCAAGGCCTCGTCGCGGTGGATGCGCACCATGGCCTGTGCCATTGCCTCCACGTCGAGCGGATCGGCCAGCAGCGCAGCGCCACCGCACACCTCGGGCAGCGCAGCGGCGTCCGCCGCCAGCACCGGCACGCCGTGCGCCATCGCCTCGACCACGGGCATGCCGAAGCCCTCGACGAGGCTCAGCTGCAGCAGGGCACGCGTCCTGCGGATGCGCTCGTACTTCACGTCCTCGGCGACCCAGCCGCGCGGCGGGCCGAGGAACTCGACGTCCGGCAGGTCGCTGCAGCGTGCTCGTGCGAGTGCATGTGCCGCGCGGATGCGCGCATGGTTCTTGCGCGGCCGGTCGTCCCCCAGCACGAGGAACGGGCCGCGCTGCAGGTCGGGCGGAGCGGGTGCCGCGGGGTGCACCACGCCATGCGGCACGATGCGGGTGCGTGCCGCGGCTGCCGGCAGTTCTTCCGCCACCTGCCGTGCCGTCCACTGCGTGGGTGCGATCACGCGGTCGGCGCGGCGCAGGGCCAGCCGCGTGGCAAGCCGTGCGCGCAGGTGGACGCG
>JBEATZ010000096.1:0-10784 GCA_041161695.1 Planctomycetota bacterium
GCCGGATGGCATCCTCGTGCGCGAGTTGCTCCTGCCGCAGGCGCTGGTAGAGCTCGCGCAGCTGCGCCTGTTCGTCGTGCGTGAGCGACCGACGCCACGCACGGTCGGCGAACTCCAGCACCGCGGTCAGGTGCTGCGGCTCGGCCGCGCGCTGCTCGGCGCGGAACGCCTCGGCGCGGGCGCGGATCGGTTCTCGCAGCGGTTCGAACGCCCTTGGATCGGCATCCTGGGTCGCGTACTGCCAGAGCTGCTCGAAGGCATCGACTGCGGTCAGCGCGTCCTGGGCCACGAAGTGCAGCTCGCGCCACAGCCGGTCGAGTTGTGCTGCTTCGTCTTCGTCGAGCATCAGGCGCCGCAAACCATCGTCCTCACGGTGGTATTGCGTCAGCGTCACCGCCTCGTCGACCGGCACGACCTGCTGGTAGCACAGCACCGGCGGCAGCAGTTCGCGGAACGCTGCGCACGCGGCCTCGACGCGCTGGCGCGCGTCGGGCGATCGCACCAGCAGCGGTGCGTCGATCAGGCGGGACTCGGGGCCCGTGGGCGGGTCGGTCCGCCACTCCACCTGCGCGCAGTCGGAGTCGCTGCCCTCGGCGACGGTCGCGGTGGCGACGAGCGTGGCGCCCGCGGCGAGCGCGGCAGGGAGGCGCAGCGTCAGCGGGGCCCCGTTGTGCAGCGCGAGGTCGCGGCCGGTGAAGAGGGCGGAATCGAGTCCACAAGCGCTGGCGTCAGCGGCAGGCGCGTCGACTGGGCGGCAGTCGCGGTAGAGCGGCCCGTCGAGTGCATGCAGGAGGGCCAGCAACTCGCGATCCTCGGCACCGCTCGGCACGGCCTGCCCGTTGAGCAACTGCAGCACCTGCTGCGCGGCGCGTTCGCGTCGTGTCTCGTCCGGCGCGAGCGCGAACGCACCGAGGGCGGAGCCTGCCGGGATCACCGTGGGGTCGACGGCATCGGGTTCGGCCAGGAAGTGCCACGCATCGGCGCGGCCGTTGCGGTCGGGATGCGGGTTGCCGGCGAGGATGTCGGGAGCGACCTCGGCGGCGAGGTCGTGGACCGTGCCGTCCGCCGCGGTGATCGTCAGGTCGATCGTCGTCAGGTCGCAGCTGTGGTTGCCATTGCGCGCCCCGATTGCGAGCGTCACGAAGTCGCCTGCTTCGAGCGCGAGGTCCTCGATGGTGGCTGCAGCCGCCGCGGTGTCGGCGGCGACACCCTCGGCCAGGCGCAGCGCGAGCCCGCCGCGGCGCAGCTGCAGGTCCCAGGTGACGCCGTTGCCGCACGCCATGTGGGCACGCTGGACGCGCACGGCGATGCGGGCGCGTTCGGCACGCGGGCTCTGCCACGCGGTCACCAAGCGTTGCTGCGGCGTCGGGTGCACCGCCACCCGGTGCGGAGCCATGGTGCCGGGCACCAGCAGCGTCGCGTCGCTGGCGTTGGCCAGCACGGTCGGCAGCTCGCCTGCGGTCCAGCCCTGCACCTCGCGATGACCGTTGCTCTCGCGGATCGGGTTGGCGAGGTGCGGTTGCGCGATGATCGGCACGGGTACGCGGCTCGGATCCAGCCCGAGGAGCGCGAGCCAGCCCTCGACCAGCGCGGGGGCCACGCCCAGGGTCGAGGCGGCATCGGCCGGGGCGAGACGGCCGCTCCGCACCGCGGTCACGGCCGCGAGGCAGGCAGCTGCCGAAGTGGCGATCGCGGTGCGGCGCGCGGCGATGGCTGCGCTGAGGCCACGCAGGTCGCGCAGCGGCAGGTCGGGGCGCCCCTCTCGCACGAGGCACGGTTCGCGCAGCAGCACGGTCGCAGGGCCCGCTCCGGGGCCGTGGGCGACGAAGTGGACGGTGGCCACGCCGTCCGGATCCGCAGCGGGCACCGGCAGGCGCAGTTCCTGCTGCTCGACGACCGCATCGACGGATTCGAGCCACGCCTTGGGGCCGTCGAGCTTGCCGATGTGGCCGATGGTGCGGAACGCGAACAGGCGCTGCTGCCAGGGAGCGATGGCCGCCGCCAACGCCTCACCGCTACCCGACGGTGCCGCGCGCCAGCGCGCGCGCAGGTCGTCGAGCAGCAGCGAGGGAGTGCCCTCGTCGAGTTCGTGCCAGAGGCGCGCGAGGTACCTGGGGCTGAGGCCGCCTGCTCCTGCCAGCGCGTGCAGTGCCTGCGGATCGTGGGGGCCGTCGCGCAGGCTCAGCGTCGCGTCGAAATACTTCGCGGCCGGCAGGCGTCCGCCGACGCCGGTCCGGAACGAGTGGCCCTGCACCACGACGACGTTGGCGCCGCGCGGGTCCGTGTAGCGGCCATAGAAGGCGCGGATCGCCGCGAGCCGTTCGTCGGTCTGGTCGCGCCGCGTCGCGGCGGCGGCGAAGCGCAGACCGTCGGGCAGCAACAGCGCGTGCTCGGCGATCGCCTTGGCCGCCGCCAGGTACTTGGCCGCGAGCGTCGGCGACATGACCAGCGCATTGCCGACGTTGGTGAAGCCCTCGCCGGCGGCGCCGTCAACCGGGAACTCGCGGGCGGGATCGAGCGTGGCCACGCCGGTCAGGTCGCGGACGGCGTAGGTGAACTCGGCGTTGTCGAGGCGGCGCAGCACGACCGGCCCCGGGTCGCCTGCGTGGGCGCGCGCGAGTTCGGCCAGCAGGGCGCGGGTGCCGGCCAGCATCTGCTCGCGCTCGGTGGCGTCGGGCTGCGGCGCCTTGGCAGGCGGCATCTCGCCGCTGGCGAGCTTGTCGAGCACGTCGAGCCACACCCTGGGCTCGCGTTGGATCGCTGCAATGCTGTCGAAGCGCTCGAGGTCGAGGTCGCCCTTCGCCTCCTCGGTCGAATGGCACTTGCCGCAATGGCGGGTGAACAGCGGCCGCAGGCGCTGCGCGAACGCTGCCTCGGCATCGGCAGGCGCCTGCGCGCGGCAGGGCATCGAGACTGCGAGCAGCGCCGCGATTGCCGACGCCATCAGTACGGCAGGCGGGCGCAGGGTGCGCGTCACCGCGATGCCTCCAGCAGCTTCGTCGCGCACGAGGTCTGCCGGTGCGCGGTGGCATGGGATGCGTTCGGCGCGGCTGCGCGTACCCCGATGGGCGCGCGGAACCCGGGGCCAATGCTGCTGCGCATCCAATCGATTGCGACGATTCGCTGCAGGCGGGTTGGGTGAGGTTCCCTGGACTGCGCGCCGCGCTTCGGGATCAGCAGGTGAGGCAGATCTCCAGCCATGGGAGCGGGGGAGCATAGTGCGGCATGCGCGGAGATGGCGCATCCCGAGCCACCGCCAGCACGCAACCGGCGGCGGCTGGGAGCCGAGGCCCCGAAGCCACGCTGCGCCGCCGAGGCGCTCGCCCGTTGGTCGGATGCCGGTGGCGGCCCGCAGGGGGCTCGTGGCCCCACGCCAGCTGTCGCGGGTCGCACCGGGAGCCACCATGCCCCGGCTCCTGCTCAAGGCTCCGTGGGTCAGAGAGTTCCTACCGCCAGCACGAGCTTCCTCATACGCTGGTTGTCCCCAGCTACTCCTTGCTGGGTGCATGGCTGCGCCAGGTGCCCTGGCTGACTCTGGTTCCGGCGCGATGCGCCGGAGAAGGTGTGTATGACGCTGGTTGCCGCCGGTTCTCTCGTTCGCCATGGGATCATGGCCAGCCTGCTGCTCGTCGCTGCGTGCAGCAACGGCAGTTCGAGTTCCGAGCCGGCACCTGAGCCGCTGCCGCCGTCCCTGGATGGCGCGCTCTACCTGGGCGGTGGCGCCCTCAAGGCCAACCGCGACTTCACGGTCCGCGCCGTGGACCAGGGCGGCATCGAGTGGACGCGGGCGGAGTCGACGGGCAACCGCCACTTCCAGTTGCACCATGACGGCTGGGGCACCTTCGTCGGCCGCGTGGAGGCGGCAGTCGAGGTGCAGGCGCCCTGGGGGCTGCAGATCGTGCATTTGGCGCGGGATCTCGACCTCCGCCCGCCCGCAGCCGATGGCGTCTCCGCAGCGCGGCCCTTCTGCTGGCTGGGTCCCGTCTCGACGATCGCTTCGCGCTACCGGATCCTCCATCCCGGCGTCGTCATCGGCGAAGCGGAGCGAATGGCCGCCGAGCACCTGGGTGTGGTGCCGCCGGCCGCCACGGCGGCCGATGCTCAGCTCGATCACGACCCGCACACGAGCTTCGGCGACAGCCACCGTTCGTCGTTCTCGTGGTCGCAGTTCGTGGCCGACGCCGGCACCATGCCGCTCGATGCCGCGCTGGACGTGGTGGTCGCCGAACTTGGGACCTCGACGCCGCCGCGCAACCACCGCAAGCCGCATCCGTACCCCGCGCTGGCCTCGCTGCTGCGGGACGGAGTCGGGAGCGGGGTCGGGAAGGGCGGCGGCTACCCCTGGAGCGAGAAGGGTGGCAAGAAGTGGCTCGCGGAGGGCATCGGCGAAGACGCGCACTACCTGGGCACCTCCACGTTGGCCGGGACGCTCCTTGCCCAACTGGGCTGGGGCCAGCGGTCCGACCCCACGGCGGGCTACCTGGCCGCCTTGGAGCAACTCGACGACGACGTCCGTGCGTTGCAGTCCGCGGCGATCGCCAGTTCGTACGAGATCGCCTGGCGCAACACCGTGCAGTCGGTCAATCCCGCGTGCACCCGCATCCTTGCCGCGCACAACTTGTTTGCGACCTACGTGACGCCGGGGGTCATGGCGCCACGGCAGGCGGCGCTGGTGTTGCGGGATTACAGCCAGCAGTCCGCGGGGGGGATGACTCAGGACTTCACCACGATCCGTGACGCGCTGGTTGGCCGTGCCACCCCGAATGGTCCGTTGGCCTCGATCTACGCCGCACACCTGATGCTGGAGAACTGCGGCCTCCAGAATCCGATTGCAGGGTTGCTGTATCTGGAACTGCGCACCAACGCGTGGCTCGAGCAACTGCAGCAGGTGCAGGACTACTACCTCGGGTGCCTGTTCCTCTCGATGAACCTGCAGATGGAGTACGCCAACCTCGATCCATTCACCTTCCCGATGGTGGGTGGCACGGGGAACTCGATGGCGGCGCGCATCAACCTCGTGAGCCTCCTCGCCTACGGGAACAATCTGGCCACGCCGCCCACGCCCGGTTTCTTCGCCGACGTGGTCGCCGCACAGCAACTGACGCCGCCGCCAACCATTGGCCACGATGACATCCTGGTCGACAGTGTGGCGGCCAATGGCGCGAGGCCGACTTTCTGGGTTCAGACCCTGTTGCCGGGGTCCAGTTCGATGCCGAACAACCTGAACACGGTCGGGGGCTTCGCGCTCGGACCATGGCGCACGGGGTCCTTCCGCTTGCCGTCCACAGCTGAGGTCCTGAACCTGCGCGACCGGGCCCTGGTTGCGTCGGGAGGCGACGTGCTCGACGGACTCCGCAAGCTCGGGTTCCAGAACGTGCCCAACGTCGCCGCCAATCAAGCCGCCTATGTGATTGCCGTCGACGCCCCGACCTTCACGGATCGTTACTGGCTGGTGGATCTCAAGAGTGGTGACTTTGCGCAGAACTCCTACGGGGACATCCTCTACACGTCCACCCAAACCAACCTGCCCGCCTGCTCGTTGCTGCTCTGCCGGTCGGCTCCCAGCCTTGACGAGGATCCCGGCACCGCGATCCACTGCGCGACACCAGTGGCCTTGCTGGGCGTAGGGCCGGAGTCCTTCGCGGTCAGTTATCCGACGCTGGATGATTGGAACCAGACCTCTCCTCCGGATCAGGTCGTCAGCACCGTCGTCCCGGCCACAGATCCGACGGCGGGCTTCCTCATGCGGTCGCGCATCGTCTGGCAGTTCGACCCACCGACGGCCCCCTTCCGAGTACTCAACGGCCTGGATGACGTGGCGAATCCGCCGGTCCCGCCGGCCCTGGCAGCGCCGTTCGTGCAGTACCTCGCTCCCGTCGTGACTCCGGTTCCCGACCCCTCGACGGTGACGCTGGTGGGGCAACTCTACACCGGCTACCAGGGCCAACCCGGGAGCATCGGCAACGTGCGCGCGGCACCGATGACGCTGCGCGTGCCGCTCGCCACGCTGCAACAGCAACCGGGCATGCCGCCATCCATCGGCCCCACTCTGTCGAGCGTGTTGGCGATCCCACGGAGCTTCGTGTTCTCCAACCCCAGTGCCACACCCTACGTGGACTGCTATGCGACCGGCTACTTCAAGGACTCCACGGGTTGGCCCGCGCAGGTGTTCGACCTCACGCGGCCCACCACGATTGCATCCGCACCGGTCTCGGTGGCATGGTCGGTGACCTCTCCGAGCGGGCTCGCCCAGTTCTCCACCGTGGCTCCCAACCGGCTGGTCCTGAATGCAGCACAGGGTGTGGAGGCCATGACCATCACCGTGACCGTGACCCACGCAGGCGTCACGGTGTCCGACACGGCCACCTGCTACACGAACTTCTGAGGAGATGACCACGATGCATTCCCTTGCTCCTCGCCTGTTCCGCCTCCTCGTCCTGTCGCTGCTCGTAGGCGTCGCGTGCCACAACGGCGATGGGTCGACCGACGAGCCAACCAGCTACCTGCTCGGCGCCGTCCACCTCGGTGGCACGCGCGCCGTCGCGCTGGTCGGGTCTCCCGTGCGGGCCGTGGACGCAGACGGCGTGGTCGTTGCCACGACGCACCTCGTGGGAGGCGGCAACTTTGCGCTGACTGCCAAGTCGTGGGCCGGCTTTGTGGGGCGGATCGAAGTCGATGCAAACGTCCCGGTCACCACCGGCGGTACCGACGCCGTCCATCTCGTCCGCGAGGTGCGCATCGATGGCAGCGAGCCGCAGACCCGCCACCAGTGGGTGAGCGTGCCGAGCACGGTGGTGAGCAGGTACCTGCAACGCAATCCTGCAATCGCCCTCCTCGCCGCCGTCGAGGCGGTGGAAGCGCACCTGGGCATCCCGGTGGGAGTGGCGGGGGACACGGCGTTTGGCGAGACCTATCGCTCGCCGGCGAGTTGGAACGAGCTGCGTGCGGCAGCAGCAGCCGCTTCGCGTTCGGTGGACTCCTTCCTCGACCTGCTCGCCGAGGAGGTGGGGACCGCACCGGCGCGCAACTTCCGGCCGGCGCAGCCCTACCCGAGCCTCGCGCGCTGGTCCGGCAGGAGCCTGCAGGGTGCTGGTCCGGCGGCGGGCAAGCCGAGTCCCACCGACACTGCCGCCGGGGAGGCGGAATGGGGCCGCTGGGTCACCGACACCCGCGTCATGGTCGATGGCTTCTGGATGGGGTGGGCCTTGAAGCTGACGTTCAACCTGTTGAACGGACCGCCACAGCCCGATCCGGTGCTGGTCGAGATCCAGCAGGTGGCCAACGACCTGGCCCAACTCTCCACGACCCTGACCGCCAATGACGTCTCGGTGGCGTGGGGTTACAGCGCCGGGCTCGCCAACCAGGCCGTCGAGACGATCCGCGCGGTGCAGGAGCAGTTCTTGGCCTACACCCAGGGGCAGGTGCGCGATCCGTGGCTTGCTGCCAGCCTCCTCGAACTGCGGCACCTGGATCTCTTCTATGCGGTGGAGACGTTGCGACAGCAACTTGCCGGAGGCCCCACGGCTCCCTACGGCCCGCTGCCGAGCATCTATGCGCGCGGCAAGGCGATTGCGCGCTTTGGCGTCAATCCAGACGACACTGCGGACGCCGTTTGGCTCTCCATGCAGCTGCGCGACAACGACTTCCTGGCGGAGGTGCAGCCGGTGGTCGACTACTACGTCGGCTGGGGCAACCTGGGCCTCAACCTGCTGGCCGAGTGGGCGCATGCGGATCCTGCGACCTTCCCATCGACTGCGGTGGGCAACACCAACAACCAGGTGGCCAAGGTCGCCACCCTGATGGAGTACAAGCTCGGCAGCGCCACCCAGCCGGGCTGGAACCAGAGCGTCAAGACCGCATACCAGATGGTCCCACCTGCGGCCATTGGCAGCGACGATGTGCTGGTGGACTGCGGCGGTTGGGGTGGGATCCAACCCGGTTCGGTTGGCAAGATGATCAGCAAACAGATCATCCGGCTGGATGGTGCCAACATTGCCTATGGCGAGCCGTGGTACGGCTACTCGATCGGACCGTGGACAAGTTTTTGGATTCCGATGGGTGTGGATGACTATCGGCGCCTCCGTCAGCTCGCGTACGCGGCCGATCCGAACAACCTCACGAACGGGCTCATCAAGCTCGGCTTCCCCTTCGACGACCCCAACGAACTCATCTTCGGCTTCCTCGACTCCTCGACGGGTTCCAATGCGAGAAAGTACAACTTCACCACCGACACGGTGTTGGGCGGCCAGAACTACAGCGAGTACGACTACTACCTCTACATGCGTGGTGCAGCGGATGACAACGGCACCATCTTCGCCACCAGCAAGCCCGCTCAGTTGACGGCCACGCCAGCAGGTATGGCAGCCAGCTACAACTCCACGGTCAGCGTGGTGGACCTCGTCAGCATCCAGCCCTACGGCCAGGATCCGAGCGCTGCCTTCACGATCCAGGACGTGCTCGCGTGGACGACTTCGGCACCCAGCCAGGTCTATCCCTCCAATGCACCGGTGCCGGATCCAACGGACACCTACGACCTGGCACCCTGGACCTGGGTCTTGCCTGCAGCGCCCTCCGGATCGGTCAACGCCTTGGGGCAAATGGCAACGATCCTCACCAGTTCGGGTGCTGCGCTGGGTTGCATGCCAGCCGCAGTGCTTTCGGGGATGCAGGAGATCCAGGGTTCGTACGAAACGCCGGTGGTGGCGAGCGTGCAGGTCACGCCATATGGCCAGTACCTGTCGAGCCCCTTGCCGCAATCCACGGTCAACTGCTTTGCGACCGGCTATGTCCGTTCTGCCACGTCCAACCGGCCGATCCGTCTCATCGACCTCACGCGGCCCAACCCGAATGATCCGTCCGCTGCGACCAGTGTCGTGTGGTCCGTCACCTCGCCGAGCGGGCTCGCCTACTTCCCGCCCGGCAGCAACGTGCTGCACATGAACCGCCTGCAGGGTAGCGAGGCAATGCAGATCACCGCCACGGTCACCTTGCCGGGCGGCCGCATCCTCAGCGACACGCAAACGTGCTGGACGCTGTTCCAATGAGAATCATGCCCGTGCTCAGTGCGCGGGGCTGAGGTGTAGGCGCTCGCCCGGGCGCTCGTTGCCGAGGTAACCGCCAACGTGGAGGAGGCCTCGGTCCTTTGGTGCTTCTGAGCCGGTTGGTCTCGCCAACCGTGGTGCCACGACCGCACTGCCGCATCCCCGCAGGCCTCACGTTGTGTCGCACCTGCGCGCGGGGTAACTTCACGCCACGTGCCTGTCGCTCGTCCTGTGACGAGGCCTTGTCTCCTGCAATCCGAGGGTTCTTGCATGTCCCGAGTTCGTGGTCTTGTGGTGGCGCTGGTGTTGGCGCTGCCGTTCTGGATCTTTCCCTCGTGCGACAGCAGCAGCAGCGATGGCGGTGCCGGTGGTGACAACCGCTCCTTTCCCGAGTTCGCCGGCTTCGCACATCTGTGGCCCGCGACGTTCTCGATGGGCGAGAGCGGCGTGGCGGATCCCGTCCACTCCGTGACGCTCGACTACCCGTTCTGGATCGGGAAGAAGGAAGTGACGCAGGCGGAATACGAGGCGCTGATGGACTCCAACCCGTCGAACTTCCAGGGTGACCCAGCGCGTCCGGTGGAGCAGGTGACGTGGTTCGACGCGCGTGCGTATTGCGCGGCCTTGATGAAGCAACAGGTGGCGCTCGGGGCCGTGCCGGCTGGATACGAGTACCGCCTGCCGACGGAAGCCGAGTGGGAGTACGCGTGCCGTGCCGGCACCGACACCAGCTACAACGTTGGCGCCACGCTGGATTGCGCTGCCGCCAACATCGACCCGTGCGTGGGCTCGACGCGCGCCGTCGGCAGCTATGCGTCCAACGCGTTCGGGCTGCACGACATGCACGGCAACGTGTGGGAGTGGTGCCTCGACTCGTTTGCGGCGTACACGGGTGCCGCTGCCACGGACCCCTTCGTGACCGGCAGTCTGGAGCGGGTCCTTCGCGGTGGGAGCTGGCATGAGGTCGCAGCCCTCAACCGCTCCGCGACGCGGCGGGGCAATGACCCGGGTGGCGTGTTCTTCGACGTGGGCTTCCGGGTCGTGCTCGGTCCGGTTCGCGACCCGGGCTGCCCGCAGATCGCGGCCGTGACCCCCGCCGTGGGTGCGCCGTTCGGCGGCAACACGATCACGATCGCGGGCACGCGCCTCGCAGGCGTGAACGAGGTTCGTTTCGGCGACCAGTTGGCGACCAACCTGGTTGCCGTCGACGACAAGACCTTGACCGCGACGGTGCCTGCATCGCAGCCGACCAACTCGCCCGGCGTGCGCTCGGTCACGGTGAGGAGCAGCACCGGCGGCTCGACGCTGCCGAACGGCTACCGCTATGTGCTGCTTGGCAGCGGGGTGCAGCCGACGATCGCTTCGGTGTCGCCGCAGACGGTGAACGCGTCTGGGGGCGAGACGGTCACGATCAGGGGCGCGAACTTCACGGGCGCGTTGTCGGTCGCGATAGGGCCGACCAACCTGACCACGACGAGCTTCACCGTGGTGGACGACGCCACGATCACGGCGATCGCGCCTGCACACGCGCCTGGCGGCCTGGTCGGTGTCTCGGTGGAGACGCCTGCGGGCGTCTATACGGCGGTCGGTGTGCTCGGATACTGGCAGGCGCCTTCGTGGCCATGCACGGTGCTCGAGGCCGCGCCGGATCCCGCGGTGGTGTATGACCCCGCGCTGCGCGCCGCGATCCTTCGGACAGGCTTGCCATGGAGGATCACCGAGTCGGCCGTAGGGATCGAGATG
>JBEATZ010000503.1:0-2511 GCA_041161695.1 Planctomycetota bacterium
AGCGATCCCCGGCCGGTGTGACCTCGGTTAGCCCACAGCTCAGGAACAGCCAAGGCTTTCGCCGCAGTTGAGGCATTTAAAGCACGCACCGTTGCGGACGGCGATATGCCCGCACTTGGGACAGGCTGGCGCGTCGTGCATGAAGTGCTTGAGTGCGTCGCTGAGGCTTTCAACCTTGTATTCGCCCTTGGCACCGGCTGCGCCTTTCACGATCTCGCTCTTCACGAGAATGTCGGTGTCGTCGGAAAGGGGCAGTTCGGGCACGGAGCGGTTCACGCTCTGGCGCTCGATTTCCGTCAGGCCCGGCATCGGCAGACTGGGCTGTCCGTCTTTTTTGTTCGCGTCGCGGTAGCCGGGGATGAACTGGAAGGCGAGCCAGCGGAACACGTAGTCAATGATGCTGCTGGCGCGGCCGATCTCCGGGTTCTTGGTGAAGCCGCTGGGCTCGAAGCGCTGGTGGGCGAACTTGCGCACCAAGGCTTCCAGCGGGACGCCATATTGGAGGGACATGCTGGTCAGCGCGGCGACGCTGTCCATAAGGCCGCCAATGGTCGAACCTTCCTTGGACATGGTGATGAAGAGTTCTCCGGGCGTGCCATCCGGGAAGACCCCGACGGTGAGGTAGCCCTCGTGCCCGGCCACGTCGAACTTGTGCGTGTAGGCGGCGCGGGTCTCAGGGAGCTTGCGGCGGAGGGGCTTGCCCACCTGTTCGTGCAGGCCGGCGATCTCGGTCTCAAGTTCCTTGATGCGGTTCTCCAAGGTGACCACCTGTTCGGCCGCTGCGGTGGAGACGGCGGCCGTCTTGTCGCCGCCTTCGTTGGTCTTCTTGGTGTTGAGCGGCTGCGAGCGCTTCGAGCCGTCGCGGTAGATGGCGACGCACTTGAGGCCCATGCGCCAGGCCTGCACGTAGGCGTCGCGGACATCGGCGACCGTGGCCTCACTGGGCAGGTTCACGGTCTTGCTGATGGCACCGGAGATGAACGGCTGCGCGGCGGCCATCATGCTGAGGTGGGCCATGTAGTGAATGCTGCGCTTGCCCTTGTGGGCCTTGAAGGCGCAGTCGAACACTTCGAGGTGCTGGGGCTTGAGGCCGCTGCGGATGGTCTGGCCGTTCTCCTCCACGTCCTCGATGGTGTCGTGCTTCTCGATGTGCGCGACGATGGATTCGATTTCCGTCTCGTTGTAGCCGAGGCGGCGGAGCGCATCGGGCACACCGCGGTTCACAATCTTCAACATGCCACCGCCGGCGAGGAGCTTGTATTTCACCAGCGCGATGTCGGGTTCCACGCCGGTGGTGTCGCAGTCCATGAGGAAGGCGATGGTGCCGGTGGGCGCGAGGACGGTGACCTGCGCGTTGCGGTAGCCGTGCTTCTTGCCCTTGGCGAGCGCGCCGTCCCAGACACGCCGGGCTTCATCCTTGAGGTAGTTGAATTCCTGGCTGGGCTGGATTTCCTCGACCGCGTTGCGGTGCAGGTGAATGACGCCGAGCATCGAGTCGACGTTGTCTTTCTTGACGGTCTTGGTGACGCCGGAGCAACGCGCGTCGCGGTAGCCCTTGAAGGCCCCCATCTGCGCGGCGAGCTCGGCGCTCTGCTCATAGGCGTGGCCCGTCATGATGGCGGTGATGGCACCGGCGAGCGCACGGCCCTCGTTCGAATCGTAAGGCAGGCCGTAGCTCATGCAGAGCGAGCCGAGGTTCGCAAAGCCCAGGCCCAGCGTGCGGAAGATGTGGGAGTTCTCGGCGATTTCCTTGGTCGGGTAGCTCGCGTTGTCCACGAGGATTTCCTGCGCGGTGATGTAGATGCGCACGGCGGCCTTGAAGCGCTCGACGTCGAACTTGCCGTCCTCGCGCTTGAACTTCATGAGGTTCAGCGAGGCGAGGTTGCAGGCGGTGTTGTTGAGGAACACGTATTCCGAGCAGGGATTCGTGGAGTGGATCGGCTCGGTGCCCTTGCAGGTGTGCCACTTCTGGATCGCGCCGTCGTATTGCAGGCCGGGGTCACCGCAGATGTGCGTGCCCTCGGCGATCTTGTTGAGCAGCGTGTTCGCGTCCTTCTTCTGGAGCGGCTGGCCGGTGGTGCTGGAGCGCGTCCACCATTCCTTGCCCTCGAGCGCGGCCGACATGAACTCGTCGGAGACGCGGACGGAGAGGTTCTCGTTCTGATACATCACGGAGCCGTAGGCCTCGCCGTTGAAGGAGCCGTCGTAGCCCTGCTCAATGAGCGCCCACGCCTTCTTCTCTTCCTTCTGCTTGCAGTCGATGAACTCCTCGATGTCGCCGTGCCAGTCACGCAGCGTGTTCATCTTCGCGGCGCGGCGGGTCTTGCCGCCGGACTTCACGACGTTGGCGACCTGGTCATAGACCTTGAGGAAGGAGAGCGGGCCGCTGGGCTTGCCGCCACCGGAGAGCTTCTCGCGGGAGCTGCGGATGGGGGTGAGGTCCGTGCCGGTGCCGGAGCCATACTTGAAGAGCATGGCCTCGGAGTAGGCGAGCTCCATGATGTTCTCCAT
>JBEATZ010000212.1:0-3527 GCA_041161695.1 Planctomycetota bacterium
GTTGGTGGCGGCATTCACTTCGGCGAACACGTTGTTCACGTTGGTTGCGCCGTCCGGCACGCCGTCACACCACATGGGCATCACGCGGGCAGCGTTGCTGAAGATCTCGCCCGTGGTCGGCGAGAAGTCCGTGGAGGCGTTGGTCTGCATCCAGATGAAGCCGTTGGAGCAGATGGTCAGGGTCGAGGTGGAGCCACCGGGGTAGTTGAAGGGGGCCGGCAGGGCGAGCGTGCCGTTCTGGTCGTCACCGAGGCCGAGGCCGGGCAGCGTGTGGGTGTAGTTGGTGCCGAAGCCCGGGGTGATGATGTAGCCAGTGCCCGCGCCGTTCGGCGTCATGCGGAGGCTGGTGTTGGACAGGTCGATCGTGTTGGCCGGGAAGTTCTCGTAGAACGTCGCCGAGCGGAACACGCAGCCCGAGCCGTAGAGGACGTGCTGGGCAGCGACGCAGTCGCTCGAGGTCTCGGTGTAGCCGCCCGAGGCGTTGGGCACGAAGGACAGCGACTTGTTGCGGAACGTGTTGAACGTGTTCAGCGTCGCAAACGTCTGGTACATGATGAGCGACGTGCTCGATGCACCGGTGAGCAGGTTGCTTGCACCCGGATCGGCGATGGCATTGCCGGCGGAAACGCCCACGATCGGGGTGTTCGCCGTGTTGTTGCAGTTCTGGTCGTAGTACATCCGGACTTCGCCGGTCGAGAAAAGCTGCGCCTGGAACGAGAAGACCGGCGTCGTCTGGCCGAAGTGGACCGCGTTCTTCCAGGTGATGACGACCTTGCCGGGGATCGTGTTGTTGAAGAACACGCCGCCGTTGTTGCCCACGGTCAGGTTGAGGTCGCGCCAGTAGGCGGCGATGCGGGGCGAGGCGCCTGCTGCGCCGCGGATGTTGTTGACCATCGTGGCTGCAGACGTGGAGTAGCCGGTGGCGGTGGTGCCGGTACCCAGCGTCGTGCCGTTGGTCAGGAAGATGGCGCCGTTCGTGTTGATCTGGCAGGCATCGTAGGTCGATGCCCCCATCGGGAACGTCATGTTCATCGCCTGGAGGGGCAACAGCGTGTCATCGCCGAGGCCGATCTGGGTGCCGATGTTGCTTTCGTAGCACTGGGCCGAGGCTGCTGCGGTCAGCAGCGACAGGGCGCACAAGGGAGCGAGCCAGTTCTTCATGAGGAAGGTCTCGATACGGGAACAAGGGTTTCTGCGGCACAAGCGACCGGTGCCACGACGGCTTTGTGAAACAGGCTAGCTCCACCTGAGAGTTTTGAGAGCCGGCTACCTGCATCTCTTTTGCGTGCGCGAACCTCCACGCCGCGAGATCCGGGCGTTCCCTTGCGCCTCACCGCAAGCGCTCACGCCATGCGCGCGACGTAGTCCTCGATCATCCGCAGGAAGTCCTGCGCGTGGTTCGGTCCCTCGAGCGTCGTCACGTGTTGGCCGTCGACGAACACCGGCGAGCGCGGTGCCTCGCCGGTGCCCGGCAGGCTGATGCCGAGATTGGCGGCCTTGCTCTCGCCGGGGCCGTTCACGACGCAACCCATCACCGCGACCTGCAGCGTGGCCGCCTGCGGCTTGGTTGCCTTCCACACGGGCATGCGCGCGTGCAGGTACTGCTCGACCTGGCGGCTCAGTTCCTGGAAGTAGGTGGACGTGGTGCGGCCGCAGCCGGGGCACGCTGTCACCTGCGGCAGGAACGGGCGGATGTCGAGCGCCTGCAGGATCTGCTGCGCCACGCGCACCTCCTGCGTGCGCGAGCTGCCGGGCTCCGGCGTGAGCGACACGCGGATGGTGTCGCCGATGCCCTGCTGCAGCAGGAGTGCGAGGCCTGCCGTCGAGCCGACGATGCCCTTCATGCCCATGCCCGCCTCGGTGAGGCCGAGGTGCAGGCTGTGGTCGGTGCGGTCGGCGAGCATGCGGTAGACGCGCGCGAGTTCCTGCACCCGCGAGATCTTGCAGCTGAGGATCACCTGGTCGCGGCGCAAGCCGAGTTCCTCGGCGGCCGCTGCCGAGCGCAGCGCGCTCTGCACCATGCACTCGAGGAACACCTCCTGCGCGGCCGCCGGCTGGGCGAGCTTCGCGTTGCGGTCCATGAGCTCGGCCAGCAGCTCCTGGTCGAGCGAGCCCGCGTTCACGCCGATGCGCACCGGCTTCTGGTGCTGCCTCGCCACCTCGATCATGGTGGCGAAGTTGCGGTCGTGGTTGGCGCCCTTGCCGACGTTGCCGGGGTTGATGCGGTACTTGTCGAGGGCCGTGGCGCAGTCCTCGTACTTCTGCAGCAGCACGTGGCCGTTGTAGTGGAAGTCGCCCACGAGCGGCACGTCGCAGCCCATGTCGTCGAGCCGCTTGCGGATCTCGGGCACGGCAGCCGCAGCCTCCTGGGTGTTCACCGTGATGCGCACCAGTTCACTGCCCGCACGGAAGAGCTCGGCGACCTGCGCGGCAGTCGATGCGGCATCGGCCGTGTCGGTGTTGGTCATCGACTGCACGGCCACGGGATGGCCGCCGCCGACCATCACGTTGCGGATGCGTACGGGGACGGTGTTGCGACGCACGGGCTGGAACATCGCGCGGAATGCTAGCGACGGCGGCAGCGGCGATCCTGTCCCGCCCCGCCTTTCGCACGCGGCCCGCGGCTCAGTCCGCGAGGCGCGCGCCGTCGCAGTAGACCTGCAGGCGGCTGCCGCGCACGAAGCCCAGCAGCGTCGCGCCTGCGGCATGGCACAGGTCGAAGGCGAGGGCGGAAGGCGCGCTCACGGATGCGATCACCGGGATGCGCGCGCGGAGGCACTTCACTGCCAGGTCGTAGCCGGTGCGACCCGACAGCAGCACGAGGCAGCGGGTGAGGTCCGCGCCCGTGCGCAGCGCCATGCCGATCGCCTTGTCGAGGGCATTGTGGCGGCCCACGTCCTCGCCGAACCCCATGACCGTGCCATCCGGCGTCGCGACCAGCGCACCGTGGCAGGCTCCCGTGGCGGCGAACACCAGCTGCCGCCGCTGCAGTTCCTCCGCGAGGGCGTGCACCTGGTGCCGCGTCACGCGAGGCACCCCGGGCAGCAGCGGGGGCGTGTCCTCGAGGATCTGCTGTGGGTCACTGAGGCCACAGGCGCCGCAGGAGGAGCGGATCTCGTGGGTGCGGGCGAGCCGGCCGCGGACCGCTGCATCGGGTGCGCGCACGAGCCGGATGTGCAGTTCGTCGGCGCGCAGCTTCGCCGGATCGCCGGGCACCAGTTCCATGCCTGCCACGCCGGAGCGGTCGAGCACGATGCCCTCGCCGACCAGGAAGCCGAGGCCGAGGTCCTCGTCCTGCCCTGGGGTCCGCATGGTGAGGAGCTGGCTGTCGTGGATGCGGAGCAGCAGGGGTTCTTCCCGCACCAGCAGGTCATCCGTGCCGCACGGTCGGGTGCGGGCCACGGTGCCATGGGGGAGGGCGGGTGCGGGATCGCTCACCGCCGCATCCTAGCCCTCGCGCTGCCGGACCGCCCTCGGGTTCGCCCGATGGCATGGCGTCGCGAAAGCGGGTGCCGGCCACGGATCCT
>JBEATZ010000225.1:0-7452 GCA_041161695.1 Planctomycetota bacterium
GTTCTCGCACAGGCGCAGTCGTGCCTCGGCGCCATCGCCTGGCACGGAGCCGCGGACGAGGCCGCCGCACGCGAGGCCTTTGCCCGCGGTGCCGAAGCACTGGGAGCCGACATGGCGCTGCCGGCACGGACCGCAGCCACCGTGGAAGCACTCGCAACCGCGCTCGACGACCTCGACCGGCTCGGCAGCACCGACAAGCGCCGGATGCTGCTCGCCTGCGGGCGCACCGCCGCCGCGGACGGCGACCTCGGGACCGAGGAGGTCGAACTGGTGCGCGGTCTCGCAGCCCGCTGGGACTGCCCGATCCCGCCGGTGCTGCAGGCCTGAGCCGCGCCCTTTCCCCGCACCCTGCGCTGGGCCAAGATGGCCGCGTGATCCCCCGCGCCCTGTCCGTCCTCGTCCTCACCGGCGCACTGTCGGCCCAGGACCCGGCGACCCCTGCCGACGCGACTCCGGCCACCGCGCGCTTCCAGAGCCGCTCGCTCACCTGGGCCATGGAACTACCGGCGGACTGGCGGCAGGTGTCGCCCGACGAGTCGCGCTCCCTGCGCGAGGTGCTTCCCGGCGACGTGACCCGCACCAACCCGATGAGTTTCTACTGCGTGGGCCCGATCGAGCGGTGGAAGGCCGGCAGCTACGACGGCACCCACCTCTGGGTCGTCGAGCAGGACGGTGAATGGGTGCTCACGGGCATAGACCTCGGCGCCGAGTTGCGGACCAAGTGGGCTGCAGCCGGACCGCCCCTGCAGATGGCCTACACCGTGACCGAGGTCCGGCAGGTGGAACTGGGCCGCGACCGGCTGCCTGCCGTCGAGTCCGTCCGGCTGGCCGAACCCGCAGACGGCAGCCGCCCGATCCGCAGCCTCGACCTGCACGTCCCGACGGGTGGCCGCACCGTCTCCCTGTCCTTCCGGTGCTGGGCCGACGAGTTCGACCAGAAGGTCGCAACCTTCCGCGCCATGGCGGAGACGCTGACCGTCGCACGCAAGCCGCGAGGAGAGGTGACCCTGTCCGACCGCCTCTGGACCCCCCTCATCACCGGCGGGGTCGTCGGGGTGATCCTCCTCGTTCTCTATCGCAGGATGCGACACCGCGTTTGAGCGGCGGGTGGGCTGCCCCTAGACTCTGCATCAAGTCACAGGTCGTCGCTCCTCCGACCTTGCACCCCACACTCCGTTGAAGAAGAACGCGAAGGCATCCGGTCCGTCCCCACAGGCACTGCTGGGGAAGGCCCTCTTCGAAGCCGGGCTCCAATGCCCGAAGCGTCTCTACCTCGATGCCCAAGCCGCAGCGGGGACGCAGGATCTCACCGAAAACCGGAGAGTCCTCGCGGAAGCGGGACGCAAGCTCGTGGAGATCGCGGGCAGCGCGTTCGGCAAGACCACGCGGATCGAAGGCAAGACGTCAGAGGAGTCTGACGCCGCGACCCGCGCCCTGCTCGCCGTGGAGAACTCCATGGCCGTGGTGCTCGGCGCCACCTTCGTCCACGACGGCATGGTCGCGCAGTGCGACATCCTGCTGCGGCAGAAGGACGGCAAGCTCGACCTGTTCGAGGTGAAGTCCGGCACCAGCCTCAAGCCCCGCTACATCTTCGACCTGGCGCTGCAGGTGCACGTGATCGAGTCCGCGGGCTTCACGGTGCGCGCGGCCCACGTGCTGCACGTGAACTCTCGCTACGCCCACGCCGGCGGCGAGGAGTACCCGGCGCACGGCCTGTTCAAGAACATCGACGTGACGCAGCGCGTGCGCGCGCGCGTTGCCAAGGCCGGCAACCGGATGAAGACCCTGCGCACGCAGGTGCAGGACGACTCCGCGCTGCAGCTGCCGATGGGCACCTACTGCACGGTGCCGTTCCCGTGCCCGCACATGGCGCGGTGCGCGAAGGAATCGCCGGAGCTGCCGCTGCGCCTCCTGCCCGAACTGTCGCGCGCGCAGGAGAACCTGCTGCACCAGGAGGGCATCGACGACCTGAAGGCCGTGGACCCGCTGCGTCCGGGCCTGAGTTTCCGCCAGCGCCGCACGCTGCAGAGCGTGCAGAAGGGCGAGCCCATCGCCGAGCCCTTCCTGCGGGAGGAACTGCGCAACCTGCAGTGGCCGCTCCACTTCCTCGCGGTGCACTGCACGACCGAAGTGCTGCCTTCGTATGCCGGACAGCACCCGTGGCGCCAGGTGCCCTGGGCCTATTCGCTCACCACCCTGCACGAGGAAGGCCGCGTCGAACGCCATGCCCTCGTGCACTCCGAGCGCAGCGACCCGCGCGAACTGTTCGCCACGCACCTCGCGAAGGCGCTGGCGCCGGGCGGCAGCCTGATCCTCTGGGGGGATGCACGCCTCACCGCGCTGCGCGCCATGCTTGAGGACCTGCCCGACTCCAAGGCACCCGTGCGCGCCGTGCTGGCCAGGCCGCTCTTCGACCTCAGCAAGCTGTTCGAGGTGGGCCTGTCCCACCCGCAGTTGCTGCACGACCGGAGCCTGCTCGCGACATCGCGCGTCCTGCTCGGCGATGCAAAGGGCAGCGAACTGGCGCTTCAGGACGCAGACGGACTGCTTGCCGCCACGCAGAAGATGCTCGCACCGCGCATCCGCAGCGCGACCCGCGAGAAGCTGGCTGCCGACATCGGCGCCTTCCTGCAGTGGCAGACCGAGTCGATGCTCGAGCTGTACCGCAGCCACCTCGCCGAGGAGAAGCCGCCTGCGCCCGCGCCCGCAGCCAAGCCCGTGAGTGCCATGGGCCCGCGCAAGAAGCTGCCGAAGGAACCGGCGCCAGAGAACTGAAGTGAAGGCGGGAGCTGAGCGAGGGCGCAGCGCCCTCGCTCACGCTTCCAGCGAGCGCACGCGCATCACTTGGGCGCGGCGCGGACCGGCTCGGGCTGCGCGATGCCCGTGGGCACGGCGCCTTCGATCGGCGGGACGGCCGGAATGACGTCGTTCGTCTCCTCCTGCTCGTCCGTGAGGTAGGTGTAGCCGCTGAGGCCTTCCTCGTAGCGCTTCATGAGGAGCGCGGACTCCTTCATGTTGATGGCGCCCTGGCGCACGGCGCTCTCCATGCGGTAGCGCATGCGACGCACGAGCTCCTGCTTGTCGTACTGCACGTACGCGAGCACCTCGCTCACCGAGTCGCCCTCGATGACGCGCTCGATGCGGTAGCCGTGCTCCTCGTCCATGGAGACGTGGATGGCATTGGTGTCGCCGAACAGGTTGTGCAGGTCGCCGAGGATCTCCTGGTACGCGCCGACCAGGAACATCGCGAGGTAGTAGGGCTTGCCCGGGGTGTAGGGATGCACCTCGAGCACGCTCTTCACGTCGCGCAGGTCGATGAACTTGTCGACCTTGCCGTCGCTGTCGCAGGTGAGGTCCGCGAGGATCGCACGGCGCGTCGGCCTCTCGTGCAGCCGGTGGATCGGCATGGTCGGGAAGAGCTGCTTCACCGCCCAGTGGTCGGGCACCGACTGGAACACCGAGAAGTTGCAGTAGTAGGTGTCGGCCAGCGCCTTCTCGAGGCCCTGGAGCTCGTCCGGCACGTAGTCGAGCGTGAGCACGATCTGCCGGATGCGGTCGCAGATGGCCCAGAACAGCGACTCGGCGATCGCGCGGCCCTTGAGGTCGAGGTAGCCGAGGTTGAAGAGGCTGATCGCCTCCTCCTTCAGCTGCAGCGCGTCGTGGTAGCTCTCCTGGAAGTTCTTGAGCGAGAGCTCCTTGTGGATCTGGACCATGTTGGCGATGGTCGTGTCCTCGTGCTTCTCGGCCCCGGGCGGCACGTCGGTGCGCATCTGGCTGACGCCAAGCACGTCGTAGACCAGGATCGCGTGGTGCGCGGTGAGCGCACGACCGGACTCGCTGATGATGTCCGGGTGGACGATGCCCTTCTCGTCGCACGCCTGCTGCAGCGCGAACACCACGTCGTTGGCGTACTCCTGCAGGCTGTAGTTGGCGGAGCTGTGGAAGTTGGTCTGCGAGCCGTCGTAGTCGACGGCGAGGCCGCCGCCCACGTCGACGAACTTGAGGCCGGCGCCGAGGTCGTGCAGCTCGGTGAAGATGCGGGTGCTCTCCTTGAGCGCGTCCTTGATGGCGCGGATCGCCGTGATCTGGCTGCCGATGTGGAAGTGCAGCAGCTCGAGGCAGTCCAGCATGTTGAGAGCCTTGAGCTTCTCGATGACCTGGACGAGTTCCTCGGCGGTGAGGCCGAACTTGGACTTCTCGCCGCCGGACTCCTGCCACTTGCCGGCGCCGCGGCTCGCGAGCTTCGCGCGCACGCCGATGTGCGGGCGCAGGTTGAAGCGCTTGCTCACCTGCACGATGGCGTTGAGTTCCTCGTAGCGGTCGACGACGAGGATGCAGTGCAGCCCGATCTTCTGGGCCAGCATCGCCGTCTCGATGTAGCGCACGTCCTTGTAGCCGTTGCAGATGACGAGGCCCTGCGGGTTCGTCATGTGCGCGAGCGCGATGAGCAGTTCGGGCTTGCTGCCCGCCTCGAGGCCCATCGAGAACTCGCGGCCGAACTCGACGAGTTCCTCCACCACGTCGCGCTGCTGGTTCACCTTGATGGGGAACACGGGGCGGTAGCGCGCCTTGTAGCCGGACTCCTCGATGGCCTTGCGGAACGCGCCCGACAGTGCGGTCACGCGGTTCTGCAGGATGTTCGACACGCGGATGAGCATCGGCAGCTCGAGTCCGCGGCTGCGCAGGTCCTCCACCAGTTCGGGGAGGCTGAAGCGCGGACCGTTGGGCCCGTTCGGCTGCACGACGAGTTCACCTCGGTCGTTGATGCTGAACGCGTTGCCGCCCCAGGCGGTCAGTTGGTAGATCTCCGCGCTGTCACGAATCGTCCAGCCGCGAAGTTCGTTCTCTCTGCTGCTCAACTCTGCATGCTCCTCGAAAGGGAAACCGTCCGGTGCACGCTCGCCCCATGGCGCGAAACCTGTCCGTGGCGGAAGCGCGGGATTGAACACCAAGTTCGTCCGCAATGGCAGGGGTAGTTGCAAGGTGAGTCGCTGGCGACTGGCCGACGGCGCGCCGGCTCCCTAAGGTTGCAGGCGTGATGACCGCGCCCAGCACCATGCCGAAGCCGACCATCGCCTCGCAGGACGCCGAGATGGCGACCCTGCTGCAGCGCGAGGACCAGCGCCAGTCGACTTCGCTCACCCTCATCGCCTCCGAGAACCACTCCTCCCCCGCCGTCCGCGAGGCCTGCGCGAGCCGGTGCACGGACAAGTACGCCGAGGGCTACCCCGGCAAGCGCTACTACGGCGGCTGCGAGGTGGCGGACGCCATCGAGGAGCTGGCGCGGAAGCGCGCGCTGCAACTCTTCCCCGGTGCCGGGGATGCGAACGTGCAGCCGCACTCGGGAACCACGGCGAACCTGGCCGTCCTCGTGGCCCTCGCAGGGTCCGGGGGAACGATCGTTGGCATGGCCCTGAAGGACGGCGGCCACCTCAGCCACGGCCACGCCAAGAGCCACACCGGCATCCTGTTCCACGCGCACCAGTACGGCGTGCGTCCCGAGGACGGCCGCATCGACCTGGACCAGGTGCGCGACCTCGTGCGCACGCACCGGCCCAAGGTGCTGATCGCCGGCGGCTCGAGCTACCCGCGCGCCATCGACTACCGCGCCTTCAAGGCGATCGCTGCCGAGTCGGGCGCGCTGCTCATGGCCGACGTCGCCCACCCCGCGGGCCTGATGGCAGGAGGCGTGATGGAGTCGCCGGTCGGCATCGCCGACGTGGTCACCATGACCACGCACAAGACGCTGCGCGGGCCGCGCGGCGGCATGATCCTCTCCACACCCGAGGTGTTGAAGCAGATCCAGTCCTCCGTATTCCCCGGTGCGCAGGGCGGACCGCTCATGCACCAGATCGCCGGCAAGGCGGTCGCGTTCGGCGAAGCACTGCAGCCGTCGTTCCGCGCCTACCAGCAGCAGGTGAAGGACAACGCGGCGCACCTCGCGAAGTACCTGCAGGCAAAGGGCCTCGACATCGTGACCGGCGGCACCGACTCCCACATCGTGGTGGTCGACCTGCGCCGCACGCCCATGACCGGCGCCGACGTCGAGCAGCGCTGCCTGCTGGCCGGCCTCTCGGTCAACAAGAACGCCGTGCCCGGCGACCCCCGTCCGCCCATGGTCACGAGCGGCTTGCGACTCGGCACGCCTGCGGTCACGACTCGCGGCATGAAGCTGCGCGAGATCGAGGCGCTCGCCGACGTGGTCGTGGGCATCGTGCAGGGCAAGGATGCCGCCACCTTCCGGGGCGCGATCCTCGACCTCTGCCAGCGCTTCCCGCTGCCGGAGTGAGCGGACGAAACCGGCCGGAAGCACCGCGGGCCGCGCCCACCCTCGTGGACGCGGCCCGCAGCGTCGCAGGAACCGGGTTCCTGCTCGCTCGCGCCAGCTGGTCACTGGATCGTCACGCGGTCGACGTTCGACATGCCCACGATCGCACCGGTCGCGTCGAACAGCATCGCGAAGCCGTCGAAGCGCAGTCCGGCGAGCGTGCCGATGAGGGCCGGGGAGAAGACGTAGGGGACGAACGGGTACTGGCCCGCACTGTTGGTGAAGTGGAACACGTCGCCTGCCGTGGCCGGCAGGGCGAAGATGGAGCCGGCGAGGAAGTCCTCCTCCATGCCGAAGAAGTTGCCGAAGCCCGCGGGCTGCAGCGTCGACAGGGAGAAGAACGTGTAGCCGTCGGTCCAGCCGGTGGCCGGCACGTTGGTGCAGGTGGCGACCAGTTCGCCGGGCTGGGTCGAGGCCAGGTCGAAGTCGAAGGTGCCCTTGCGGTAGCCGCCACCCATCGGGCGGGCGGCCAGCGAGAAGTTCACGTCGAGCTGCGGGGTCGCGACGTGGCCGTCCTGGACGACCGAGGTGGCCTCGACCTTGACCGCGTACACGCCCGATGCCGGGTTGTTGAGGATGACCTTCTCGGTGGTGTCGAGGTCGTTCGGGCTGCCGCCGGCCACGCTGAAGTTGCCGTCGAGCAGGCCGTTGTTGCCCCACCAGGAGTTGTTCGTGCCGATCTGGTCGACGCGCAGGTTGACGCTGTTGATGCGGTGGATGGCTGCGCTCGGCGACGCCGCGGGGTCGGGGTAGACCATCGCCGCGTGGAACTCCGTGGTGCCGGGCGCGATCCAGGTCAGGTAGGTGCGCGACTGACCCTGCTGCAGCGGGGTGTACTGGTCGGTGAGCAGGATGCGCTCGCGGTTGTCCCAGGCGACCTGCACGTTGGGGAAGCCCCAGCCCTGCTTCACGCGCGAGAGGTCGGCAGCGGCGCCCGCGAAGGGATACTGCACGGCCGTGTTCACGAGCAGCGCCTTGGCGGTGCTGAATGCCGGGTTGTTGTCGAAGCGGTTGGCGTCCGTCGCCGGCAGCGGCAGCGGGTTGCCGAAGGCGCCGTTCGTGTACATCTGCAGCAGCAGGCCGAGGTGGCCCGCCACGATGGGCGTGGCCGACGAGGTGCCGCT
>JBEATZ010000264.1:0-4053 GCA_041161695.1 Planctomycetota bacterium
CCTGCGGCGTGCCGTGCGGATCCGGGCCCGCTGGCAGTAGGCACGCTCGCACTGCCGCCTGCAGGAGGCGGCCCATGGTTCTGCGACGCTACGCCCTTCGTCCCATCGCGGCACCTGACCCGGGCGCGGAGACTGCCCCCATTGTCATTCCTGCGTCATCCGCAGGGTATCCCGTCACCACGAGGGAGTCTCCCATGACCCGCATCGACACGAAGACAGGGGCCTCGCGCCGCGGCCTGGTTGCCGCCAGCCTGTCGTTCCTCCTCCTGGCCGCAGTCGCCTGCTCGGGCGACGACGGCGACACCGGTCCGCAGGGACCGCAGGGACCGCAGGGTCCCGCAGGCCCCGTGGGCATCCAGCCCGGGCAGCCGCTGCCGGGCCTGAACATCGAGATCACCGCGGTGCGCGGCGGCACCGGCCCCGGCGGCAACTTCCGCGTCGGCGACCGCCTCACCCTCGACTTCACGATGGAAAAGGACGACGGCTCGCCGCTCGAGGTCGCGGACCTGAGCCGCGCGTCGGTCTACGTCTCGGGCCCGACCTTCAACTACCAGCGCGTGATCGCGCCGGTGTCGGACCTGATCGCGACGGCGGTGAGGACCGGAACCGGCACGTACACGTACCAGATGGCCGCGCCGATCCCCGCCACGTACCTCGCGCCCTACAACGACACGACGGCGCTCACGGACGGCGAGCTGACGGGTCAGGACCTGCTCGAGGGCACCTACACGGTCGCGATCGAGGCACGCAAGGAGTACACGGTCGACGACGTCGTCTACCGCGACCCGGGCAACGCCGTGTTCGACTTCATCCTCGGCTCGACCGGCTCGATCGCGTCGCGCGAGGTGGTGAGCCAGGAGAACTGCAACGCGTGCCACACCGAACTGCGCGCGCACGGCAACAACCGCTACCTGGTGACGACCTGCCTCATGTGCCACACCGCGGGCTCGGAGGACAAGAACGTCGCGAGCGCGGCAGGCGGCACGCCGGGCGAGACGATCGAGTTCAAGGTCATGATCCACAAGATCCACGCCGGGCAGAACCTGCCCTCGGTGCTGGGCATGACCACGAACCCCGATGGTTCGCGCAACTACGCGGCCACGCCCGAGCCCTACCAGCTGGTGGGCTTCGGCAACTCGGTCATCGACTTCTCGCACGTGCGCTTCCCCGTGTGGCCGAGCCTCCTCACGCCGATGCCGCGTGACATCGGTTACGCATCGCTGACGAGCGCCCAGCAGGCACAGGAGAACTCGATGCGCGGCGGACCGGTCGACTGCGCCAAGTGCCACGGCGATCCCGATGATGCAGGCCCCCTCGCGGCCCCGGCCCAGGGCGAGCTCGCCTACATCCAGCAGACCCGCCGCGCCTGCGGCTCGTGCCACGACGACGTGGTCTGGTCGCACCCCTACACGTCGAACCTGCAGACGATGCCGGCGCAGAACGACGATGCAACGTGCCTCGAGTGCCACGGCCCGGATGACGGCGCCCTGTCGGCCGAACTGGCGCACCGCCACCCGCTCACGGACCCGACGGTCGCGCCGGGCGTGAAGTTCCACGTCTCGACGGTGACGGATGCCGGCGGCAACAACAACGGCAAGTTGGACCCGGGCGAGAAGATCCGCGTCCAGTTCACGCTGACGGACGACGCCAACAACCCCGTCGCCGGCACGGCACTCAGCGGCGTGCAGGCCGTGTTCAACGGCCCCACCACCAACCCGAACGTGGTGCACTTCGTGCGCATCGCGCCGGCAAGCCTCGGCGCGGGCCCGAACTACGACATCAACCTGCCGATGTGGGAGATCCAGGAGTCGGTGGGCGTGTCGACGGCGACGCTCGGCGAGACCTTCCAGACCGACCGCATCCCGCACGTGAACACGACGGGCGCGGAAACCTGGCTCTTCCGCCGCACCGGCACCGTGGGCGCGGCCACCTCGGCGACGGCGCCGATCGACAAGTACGACAACTACATCGACGTCGCCACGCCTGGCCCGTTCACCAACGGGTGCATCATCGTCGTCGACGACAGCGACCCGAACCTGCGCGAGTACTACACGGTCCGCTGGGTGCAGGGGAACCGCCTGTGGCTCTCGTCGCAGTACTCGCCCACCATCGGCAGCGGCACCGCCACGCGCCCGGTGCAGCCGTGGGTGCGCAGGAACCACGCGGCTGGCGCCCTCGTGCAGGTCGTGACGCTCGCCAACATCCCGACGACCAGCTACACCGTCGATCGCGCCACGGGCCTGATCACCGAGACGGTGGAGTTCGGCACCGGCGAGATCCTGTGCAGCTACATGACCGACTTCGTGATCCCTGCCGAGTACCCCGGCACGTTCAACGAATCGGAGGACCTCGGCCAGGAGAGCGGTGACTGGCGCGGACTGCCGCTGCTGGATGGCACGTACACCGTGGGCATCTACGGCACGCGGTCGCGCTCGGTGACGGTGGGCAGCGGCACCAATGCCACGGCCACCAGCTACACCGATGCCTCGAAGCCGGCCAACACGAACGTGCTGTTCGGCAACGCAACGGCCATCGAGACCGTGGCACGCATCAGCAGCTTCGACAACTGCTATGCATGCCACGTCGACGTGGCCTTCCACGGCGGCAGCCGCCGCGGTGTGGAGACCTGCAACCTCTGCCACGGCGTCGCCGGTGCAGAGGACGCGGCGAACTACATCTACCCGACGGCGAACCCGAGCCCCGACACGACGGTTGCGTTCCGCACGATGCTGCACAAGATCCACCACGGCAAGAACCTGGCGCAGGGCGCCAACTACGTGGTGGTCGGCAACAGCGGCACGCCGCACACGTACGAACAGATCGGCTTCCCCTCGATGCCGGGCGGGACGCAGGACTGCGCCGCATGCCACGGCAAGACCAACACGGCGTGGTACCAGCCCAACCTGGCCACGCACCCGCAGCAGACGGTGCCGCTGCGCAGCTGGTGGATGGTCTGCGGGTCGTGCCACGACTCGGAAGCCGTGCGCGCCCACATCGACGTGAACACGGCGAGCTGGGGTGGCGAGACGTGCGAGATCTGCCACGGCAGCGGCGAGGCTGCTTCGGTGAAGAGCGTGCACGTGGTGCGGTGAACGACCGGCAGGGCCCCGCGGCCCTGCCGTGAAGAGCAGCGGGCGAGCGCCCGCTGCCAAGGGAGAAACGGGCCGGTACGCCGCCAGGCGGACCGGCCCCTTGTGTCTCGGCGGATGCGCGGTGGTACGGCGCTGTGGGTTGGACGCGGGACGATTTGTCCCATTCCTCGCATGCCATGGCCGTGTCCCGGCTGACGCCGAGGGGCCAAGGTAGACTCCCTGGCCCGATCCATGCTGCATGCCGCCCTCACTGCCGTGCTCTCGACGCTGGTGCCGCACGGCCCCGCGGACACGGCTGGCCGTCATGGCCCGGTGGGCAGCAGCCTGCACGCCGTGGCCTTCGTGAACGACTCGTTGTCCCACGGCACCCTGGGCGACGGTTTCCTCTCGCTCAACGAGGCGATCCGGCTGCACAACCGCACCCTGCAGTTCTCGCAGCTGTCCCTCGCGGAGCAGAACCAGATCAGTGGCTTCGGCCTCGATGTGGGCTGGGCGGACATCGACGAGAGCTCGACGCCGGTCATCACCGTCCAGCAGCCGCTGGACCCGATCGTCGACATGCCGCACGGCTTCCTGATCGGCGGCACCAATGGCAGGCCGGTCATCGACTTCACGGGCACCAACTCGGGGTTCGTGGCGGTGAGCGACTTCTGCAACTGGCGCGAGCTCATCGTGCGCGGCGGCAGCTGGGGCATCGACCTGACGCAGACGAACGCGGTCTACGGCACCCAGATCGTCGGCGTCGAGTTCGAGCAGGTCTCGACCTTTGGGGTGAGGGTGCGCGGCAACGGGGCCGGCCTCGGCCGCGTGCTGTTCGACGACTGCAGGTTCACGGCGGTGCCGGATGCCATCGTGTTCGATGAGACTGCAGCCGGTCGCAGTGGGTTCTACTACGCCAATCGGACGCGGATCTCGGGCGGGAACCGGGGCATCGACCTCATGCTCGGGGATGGTGGATCCA
>JBEATZ010000271.1:0-2934 GCA_041161695.1 Planctomycetota bacterium
GCGGATCGGCCAGCGGACGTAGTCGCTGTACTTGCGGATCACGGAGCGGACCGACCACTCCTCGAGGTACTCCTTCGCGTCGTCCTTGAGGTGGAGGATCACGTCGGTGCCGCGCCCCTCGCGGGTTGCGGCGCCGACCTCGAAGTCGCCCTTGGCCGCGCTCTCCCAGCTCCACGCCTCGGCGGCGTCGGCTTCTACTCCGCGTTCCTCGTGGCCGACAAGGTGACCGTCGTCTCGCGCAAGGCCGGCGCCGCCGAGGCGTGGAGCTGGGAGAGCGCGGCCAAGGGCGACTTCGAGGTCAGCCCTGCCGCACGCGAGGGGCGTGGCACCGACGTGATCCTCCACCTCAAGGACGACGCGAAGGAGTACCTCGAGGAGTGGTCGGTCCGCTCCGTGATCCGCAAGTACAGCGACTACGTCCGCTGGCCGATCCGCATGGAGGTGGAGCGCGGCACCGAGGAGGAGAAGAAGACGGAGTGGGAGACGATCAACTCCGCCCGCGCCCTGTGGACCCGCCCGAAGGGCGAGGTCACCGAGGAGCAGTACCACGAGTTCTACAAGGGCCTCGGCCACGACTGGCACGACCCGCTCGCCTGGACCCACTTCAAGGTCGAGGGCACGCACGAACTGACGGGCCTGTTGTTCCTCCCCGCCGAGGCGCCCTTCGACCTCTCCGAGCGCAAGGCCCGCGGCGTCCGGCTGTTCGTGAAGCGCGTGTTCATCATGGACGACGCGCAGGAGATCCTGCCCGAGTGGCTGCGCTTCATCCGCGGCGTGGTCGACAGCGAGGACCTGCCCCTCAACGTCTCGCGCGAGATCCTGCAGAAGGACGCGACGACCCGCTTCATCCGCAAGCAGGTGGTCGGCAAGACGCTCTCGCTGCTCGAGGACCTCGCCAAGGAAGGCGAGACCGAGTTCGAGAAGGACGGCAAGAAGGAGAAGCGCAACCGCTACGTCGTTGCCTGGGAACGCTTCGGCCGCGTCCTCAAGGAGGGCGTGTACCACGATGCCGAGTGGCGCAGCCGCCTCGCCGGCCTGATGCGCTACCGCTCGACGCATGACGACGGCTGGACGGGCTTCGCCGACTACGTGAGCCGCATGCCCGCCGACCAGAAGGCGATCTACTACGTCTCCGCCGAGAACCTCGCGACCGCCAAGTCGAGCCCCCACATCGAGGCGCTGAAGGGCCGCGGCTACGAGGTGCTCTTCTTCACCGACACCATCGACGAATGGCTCGTCGACGCGTTGCGCGAGTTCGAGGGCAAGCCCCTCGTGAGCGCCGCGAAGGGCGGACTCGACCTGCCCGAGGACGAGACGAGAAAGCAGGCCAAGGCCGAGAAGGCCAAGGCCATGGCCCCCGTCACCGCCCGCCTGCACAAGGCACTGGACCAGAAGGTGAAGGAAGTGCGCGTGACCGACCGTCTCACCGACTCGCCCGCATGCCTCGTGAGCGACGAGCACGGCATGAGCGCGCGCCAGGAACGCATCCTGCGAGATGCGGGCCACGAGATCCCCGAGCACAAGCGCGTGCTGGAGATCCACCCCGACCACCCGGTGGTGAAGCGCATGGCCGACCTCGACGACGCCCAGCTCGCCGAGTACGCGCACATGCTCTACGACCAGTCGCTGCTGGCGGAGGGCGTGCTGCCGGACGACCCCGCCGCCTTCGCCCGGCGCGTGGCCGCGCTGATGGCCCGCGGCTGAGGCCGAACCTGCAGGCGCCTCAGCGCAGCGCCGACTGCAACAGCGCCTGCAGGAACAGCTTGATGGTGCCGAGCGGCTGGGCGCGGTAGGTCACGTCGGCGCTGCACAAGAGGACCGAGCCGGTGCCGCGCGGTACGCGCACGACCGCAGGCTTGCCGGCCAGGTGTTCTTCCCCCAGCGCCCAGCCCGACCGCAGGGTGTCGATGGTGTGCCAGCGCGCCACCACCTCGACGCCCGAGGCATCGGACCCGAGCCAGAACACCGGCGAGTTGTTGGTGAACATCGCAGCCGGGCTCGCAGTCGTGCCCGCGGCAAGGGGATGCTGGAGGTCGACCTCGAGCCCCATCACCGAACCGGGCACGTAGAAGTCCTCCCGCTCGGCACGACGCATGCCGCCGTTGCCGTCGGGAACCTGCATGCCCACGCGCACCGGCAGGCCCATGCGGGCGACGACCTTCTCTGCCTCGTTGCCGAGCGCCACCAGGGTGCCGCCCTGCGCCACGAACTCCTCGAGCGCGGGCCAGCACGTCTCGTCGACGAGCGGAGTGGCGCGATCGAGCACGTCGGACCAGTCCTCGTCCGCGAACGCCGGCATCGCCGCACCGATGGCCTGCAGCACCTCGGCGTCCGGTCGCTGCCCCTGCCTGCCGCCCGAGCGACCGCCCGGCAGGCCCGTGTGGAACACCAGCACGTCGAAGTCCTCGCGCAGCCTGCCCTGCGGGATGCGGCTGCCCCACACGCGCTTCCACGCGAACCCGAACCGGTCCAGCAGCAGCTGGTCCCATGCCGTGGGCATGTGGCCGCCGTACACGTCGAAGATGCCGACGCGCGGGGCGGCGACCCGACGCCGCGCCTCGCGCGTCTCACGGAAGCCGGACTCGAAGCGAACACCCAGCTCGGATGCCAGTGCCTGGAGGTGCTGGTGGACACCGTCGGCAGCGGGCACGACCCAGTGACCGCGAGGGGACCACTCGATCGCGACGCCCCGCGCGAGCAGCCGGTTCACGGCGACGAAGGCATTGGTGTCGGCAGGATCGATGCGCCACGGGCCGCTCACCTGTGCATCGCCGCCCGCGAACGGCAGCATGCCCGCGACCCTCTCGAACGGACCGTCGATGCCATCGAGCACGCGCACGAACTCGATGTCGCACTGCATGGCATACGTCCATCCCGCGGCGTCGTAGGGCGGCACGGGCTTGCCGTCACGGAAGTCGTCCGGGTGCCACTGCG
>JBEATZ010000284.1:0-7505 GCA_041161695.1 Planctomycetota bacterium
GCCGGAGAACCCCTCGAACAGCAGGACCTTGCCCCGGACGCGACGCTGCGGCTCGCCCTGCGTCACCGCGTGCCGGTGGCCGCGGGTGCCGAGGCCGACCAGATGGGCGCACGCTTCCGCAGCAACCGGTTCCACATGCCGGTGCGGCTGCGGGTGGTGCTGGCGGCAGGCGAGGCGCAGGTGGGTCAGGTGCTCGACGTGCCGGTCGAACTGCGCGCGCCCGTCGAACTCGCCGCCGTGCCACCGATGCTGCTGCTGCCGACGAACCGGCCCTCGGTGCAGTTCACCGTCGACGTGCTGCGCAACAGCAGCTTCCCGGTCGACGACGTGCTGCAGGTGCGCGGCCCCGCCGGCTACGCCATCGAACAGGATGCGCGCCGCGCACGGTCCGCAGGTCGGCGCGGCGACTCGTATCGCTTCTCGGTGCGCGCTCCCGTGCCCAGCAAGGGCGGCGTGGACGTGCTGCGCATCGCCCTCGGTTCGAACCGCATCGCGCTGCCCGTGCACAAGGTCGACGTGGACATCGACCCCAACCTCCACATCGGCATCGTGCGCGGCTCCGACGACACGCTGCCGGCGGTGATCGGCATCGGCGGCCTCGGGTTGCGCTGGTCCGAGCTCAGCGACACCGACCTCGCGGTCCGCGAACTCGCGACCTTCGACACGATCGTCGTCGACGTGCGCGCGCTGCGCTCGCGGCCGCAGGCCCGGCGCAGCTTCGGCAGGCTGCTGGAGTTCTCCAGGCAGCAGGGCAGGCGCCTGCTCGTCTTCTACCACAAGGACATCGAGTTCCACCCGCCGGGCGAGGCGTTCCGGGGCGCGCCGGAGGAGCCGTTCTTCGTGGGCAAGGGGCGCGTCACGCGCGCCGACGCGCCGGTGACAATGCTCGCGCCGGAACACCGTCTCTTCACGCACCCGAACCGCATCCGTGCCGCCGACTGGGACGCCTGGGAACAGGAACGCGGGCTCTACTTCCCGCGCATCTGGGCCGAGTCGTACACGCCGCTCCTCGCCATGTCCGATCCTGGCATGCCCGTCGAGCGCGGCGCGCTGCTGCACCGGCAGGACCCGGGTGGTGGCGACTTCGTCTACTGCGCGCTCGCGCTCTACCGCCAGCTCAAGAAGCTCCACCCGGGCGCCGTGCGCCTGCTCGCCAACCTGCTCACGCCGCCCGACCGCAAGCCGTGAGTGCAGACGCGCGACATCTCGGCCCTTCCGTCGCGGGGCAGGGTGGCCCAATCCGCCTCGTGCCCCGCCTGCTGTCCCGCTGGATTTCCCTGGTGCTCCTCGCGCTCGCGTGCGCCCTGCCGCTCGCTGCCCAGGATCGCGCACCGGTGGCAGCATCGTTTGCCGTGGTGCCCGGGGACGCCGACGTGCCGGAGGCCGCGCTGCAGCGCATCGAACAGCACGTGCGCAAGGGCCTCGCGCGCATGGGTGCGTTCTTCGAGGGCATGGAGCCCGCGCCCTTCCACGTGGTCGTGCACGCCAGTGCGGAGAGCCTGCCCAAGGCGGCACGCGGCTCGATCCACGAAGGGGCGCCGGGCATGGCCGAGCTCGACACGCGCACGATCCGGTTGTTCCTGCGGGAGGCGCGAGCCGTCCCGCGCTCGGACATCGCGCCCGTCGTCGACCACGAACTCGTCCACCTGCTGCTCGACCAGTACGCAGGCGCTGCCGCGCGCAGGCTGCCGCGCTGGTTCCACGAGGGCATCGCGCAGGTGCTCGCGCGCGACAGCTACCTCGGCGCCCGCGAGGAGGACCTCGTGTGGCGCGCCGGCGCCGGGCGCATGCTGCGCTTCAGCGAGCTCGCAGGCAGGTTCCCCGAGGCGCAAGGTGAACTGCAGGCTGCGTATGCGCAGAGCTACTCCTTCGTCAGCTGGCTGGAGCGCGAGTACGGCCTCGAACTGCTCTGGCGCGCCGTGCGCATGGTCGACGACAAGACGACCCTGATGGGGGCGCTCGTGCAGCTCACGCGCAGGACCTCGGTCGAACTCGAGGACGGCTGGGCGGACTACCTGCGCAACGAGTCCGGGGCGCGCGCCCGCGTGCTGCTGACCAACTGTTTCTCCTTCGCGATGATCGCGGCCCTGCCCTTGCTCGCGCTGGCCCTGATCCGCAGGCTGCGCGCCGACCGCATCGCCCGCGCCCGCATGGACACGCCGCCGCCGCAACCACCCGAGAACCTGGACGAGGGAAGGGATCCCCCCGCATGAGGATCCGCGTCTCCCCTGCGGTGCTGGGCGCCCTCGTGGCCGCGCTGGTGCGGCTGCTCGGCCTGACCTGGCGCATGCGGCTGTTCGGCCACGTCGACATCGGCGCACACCTCTTCGCGCTGCTGCACGGCAACCTGCTGCTGCCGGCCTTCCGGTTCCGCCGGTCGGGCGCGGTCATCATGATCAGCCGCCACCGCGACGGGGAGATCATCGCACAGGCCGTGGAACGCATCGGCTTCCGCACGGTGCGCGGCTCGTCGACGCGCGGCGCCCGCGAGGCAGTGACCGAGCTGCTGCGCGACGGGGACGGCAAGCCGTGGGTCATCACGCCGGACGGCCCCAAGGGCCCGCGCGGCAGCGTGAAGCCGGGCCTCATCCGGCTCGCCGCCACGTCGGGACGCGCGATCCACCCGGTGGCCGGCGCCGCTCGGCCAGCCAGGGTGTTCGCGAGTTGGGACCGCTTCGTGCTGCCCCTGCCGTTCGCGCGCATCGCCCTCTGGTTCGCGGAGCCTCTGCAGGTGCCTCGCGACGTCGATGACGCAGAGGCCGCCGCACTCGCGGCCGAGGTCGAACGTCGGCTCGCGGATGCCGAGAACAAGGCGCGCGCCGAACTGGACAGCTGGTAAAACGGGGCCGTGGCATCCCATCCGGCACCCGTCCGTGCGCGCAGGTACGCCTGCGCCCTCGCATGCGCTGCACTGCTCGGCCTCGGCACGAGCTGCGTGTCCCACCGCCACGTCGTGGGCGTTGGCCCCACGGGCGTGGGTGAGGAGAGCGCGCGCCAGTACTACATCTTCTTCGGGCTGATCCCCTTCAACGAGGTCGACACGCTGCGCATGGCAGGCGGCCTCAACGGGTACGCAGTCGAGTCCTCGTACACGTTCACGGACTTCCTGCTGATGCCCATCCTGCTGCCGCTCACCTCCACGTCGCGAACCGTCACCGTCCAGAAGTGACCAACACGCGCGTCTTCCAGGTCCAGGGCGATGCGGCTGCACGGCTGCACGAACGGCTGCGGAGCGAGCTGCCGCCGGATGCCGAGTGGCGCACCGTCGACCACGCACGCTTTGCCGTGAAGGCGCTGGGCGCGAACCTCGTGTGCTACCGCAGCGGCAAGGTGGTGCTGCAGGGCAAGGACCTCGACGGCTTCGTCAGCCGGTTCCTGGCCGGCATCGATGCGGTCGCGCCGGAGGCGGCGGCGCCGCTGCCCATCCCGTTCGACGTCCCGACCATCGGTTCCGACGAGACCGGCAAGGGCGACTACTTCGGCCCCCTGGTGGTGGCTGCCGTGCACGCCACGCCTGCGCACGAGGCCGAACTGCGGGCGATGGGGGTGGCGGACTCCAAGACCCTCGGCGACACGCGGATGGCACCGATGGCCGAACACATCGAGCGAGCGCTCGACGTGGAGGTCCGCGTGCTGATGCCCGAGGACTACAACGCGCGCTGGCAGGAACTCGGCAACGTGAACGAGGTGCTGGCCTCGATGCATGCCGATGCCATCGCCGCCCTCGTGCGGCGCCATCCCGAGGCCACCGTGCTGGTCGACCAGTTCAGCGCCAGGGACCTGATCACGCCGCGCCTCGTGCGCGCAGGCGCCCCGCCGCGGCGGCTGGTGCAGGCGGTGCGTGCCGAGGCCCATCCGGTGGTCGCCGCCGCATCCATCGTCGCGCGCGTGCACTTCCTCGAGGGCATCAAGGGCTGCGAGGAGGCCTGCGCCTGCGAACTGCACAAGGGCGCAGGCGATCCCGTCGACAAGGCAGCGCGGCGCGTGATGGCCATCGGCGGCAGCGCGCTGCTCGCGCGCGTGGCCAAGATGCACTTCAAGAACAGCGAGCGCGCGGGAGCCAGGCAGCCGTGAGCATCAAGCTGTCCTTCCTCGGGGCGGCACGCCACGTGACCGGCTCCAAGCACCTGCTGACGGTGGGGACGCAGCGCATCCTGCTCGACTGCGGCCTCGTGCAGGGACCGCGGCGCATCGCCAACGAGGCGAACCGCCACCTGCCGGTGGGACCGGGCGACGTGGACGTGGTCGTGCTCTCGCACGCGCACATCGACCACTGCGGCGCGCTGCCACGGCTCGTGAAGCAGGGCTTCGACGGCGCCATCTGGTGCACCGACGGCACGGCCGACCTGCTGCGCGTGATGCTGCTGGATGCAGCCAAGATCCAGGTGTCCGACGCCCGGTACCTGCGCAAGCACGGCCACGACGTCGAGCCGCTCTACGACGAGGAAGACGTGCAGAAGACGCTGCGTCTCGTGCGCGGCGTCCCGTACCACCATGCCTTCGAGCCCGCCCCGGGAACGCGGGTCGAGTTCCTCGACGCGGGCCACATCCTCGGTGCCGCGATCGTGGTGATCGACGCGGAGAGCAAGGGCGTGAAGCGGCGCATCGTCTTCACCGGTGACCACGGCAGGAAACACCTGCCCATCCTCAAGGACCCGGAGCGCATCCCCGCCTGCGACGTGCTCATCACCGAGTCGACCTACGGCGACCGGAAGCACGAGCAGCTGGGGGACATGAAGCAGCAGCTCGCGGACATCGTGCTCGAGGAGATGCAGGACGGCGGCAGGCTGCTGATCCCCGCGTTCGCGGTGGGCAGGACGCAGAACGTGGTGCTGTTCCTCGGCGAGCTGATGCAGAAGGGCACGATCCCGCGCATCCCGGTGTTCGTCGACTCGCCCATGAGCCAGGAGGCCACCAAGGTGATGGCGCGCCACCCGGACCTGTTCGACGCGGAGACGTCGAAGCTGCTGCGCGAGGGCCACCACCCGTTCTACTTCGACGGCGTGCGCTACGTGGCGGACGTGGAGGAGTCGATGTCGCTCAACACGATGCGAAGTGGCGTGATCGTCGCAGCATCGGGCATGTGCGAGTCGGGACGCATCCTGCACCACCTCAAGCAGAGCGTGGGCCGCAAGGAGGACTGCGTGCTCATCGTCGGCTTCCAGGCGGACGGCACCCTCGGCCGCAAGCTCCTCGACGGCTGGGACCGGGTGAAGATCCTCGGCGAGGAGTTCGACGTGCGCTGCAAGGTCCGCTTCATGCCGGGCTTCAGCGCGCATGCCGACGGCGACGAGTTGTTTGCCGCGAGCAGCCACCTGCGCGCCACGTGCCGCAAGGTCTTCGTGGTGCACGGCGAGGAACCTGCCGCCGACGCGTATGCACGGCGACTGCGCGACGCGGGCTTCCAGAGCGTCGAGGTCCCGGCGAAGGGCGACGAGTTCACGGTGGGCTGATGGAACTCGCGTTCCACAAGATGGAGGGCGCCGGCAACGACTACGTGTTCGTCGACGCCATCTCCCAGCGGTTCCCGCTCGGGCGCGCAGCCGAACTCGCGCGGCAGTGGTCCGACCGCCATCGCGGCATCGGCGCCGACGGGCTGATCCTGCTGCTGCCGGGCTCGGCAGGCGGCGAGGTGGCCATGCGCATGTGGAACGCTGACGGCTCCGAGGGCGCGATGTGCGGCAACGGACTGCGCTGCCTCGCAGCCCTTGCGGCGGCGCTCGGGCACGCGAGGGGACGTGGGGCAATCCGGGTCGCGACGCCTGCAGGGTTGCGATCGGTGACCCTGGGGCCCCTGGGAACGGATGGCTTCGCGACCTCCGCGCGCGCGGACCTCGGCGCCGTGCACGTGGGCTCGCCGTGCCGACTGCAGGTCGGGGGTCACACGCTCGAGGTGCTGCCGGCCGACGCGGGCAACCCGCACGCCGTGGTGTTCGTCGAGGGGGACCTCGAGGCGCACCCGGTGGCCGAGCTGGGTCTCGCCTTCCAGGCCCATCCCGCGTTCCCCGGCGGCGTCAACGTCGAGTTCGTCCGTGCCACGGCGCAGGGGTTGTGGTGCCGCGTGTTCGAGCGCGGGAGCGGCGAGACGCTCGCCTGCGGCACCGGCGCCGCGGCCGCCGCCCTTGCAGCGCGGACCGTCGGCTGCTTCCCCGGCAACCCGGTACCCGTGCACATGCGCGGCGGCACGCTGCTCGTCCACGACGAGGGCACCGGCATTGTTCTGGAGGGACCGGTGCGCCACGCCTACCGTGGCATCGTCGCGGTGCAATCTTCCGCAGTTCCCTGCGCAGTGGAGCCCTGAACATGGACCCGTCCTGGATCGTCCTCCTCGTGCTGCTCGCCCTCGGGGCAGTCCTCGTCCTCGTCGCCATCGGCATCTACAACGGCCTCGTGCGCGGTCGCAACGAGACCAAGAACGCGTGGAGCCAGATCGACGTGCAGCTGAAGCGCCGGCACGACCTGATCCCGAACCTCGTCGAGACCGCCAAGGGCTACATGAAGCACGAGAGTGCGACACTCGAGGCCGTGATCCGTGCGCGCCAGGTGGCGATCGACGCCGGTTCGGTGGGCGAACACGCGAAGGCGGAGAACGCACTCTCGGGCACGTTGCGCTCGCTGTTCGCAGTCGCCGAGAACTACCCGCAGCTGCGCGCCAACGAGAACATGCTCAAGCTGCAGGAGGAGCTCGCCTCCACGGAGAACCGGATCGGGTTCGCGCGCCAGGCCTACAACGACAGCGTGATGCACTACAACACCTCCATCGAGGTGTTCCCGGCCGTGCTGTTCGCCGGCATGTTCGGTTTCCGCGCCGCAGAGCACTTCGAGCTCGAGGACGTGGCCGAGCGCCGCAACGTCAAGGTCCAGTTCTGATCGCGGCAGGCCGGGGGATGGAAGACGGGGGCATGGAACACGTGCGCGGCAGGGTGGTGCTGCTCGGCGGCGCGACCGGCGAGGTGGGCGCCGAGGTGGCGCGGCAGCTGCAGGAGGCAGGGGCAAGGCTCGCCCTTGCCGTGCGCAGGCCCTGGCAGGTGGAACCCCTGCGGGCTCGCTTCGGCGGCACCAACGTGCTGGTGGGATGCGTCGGCACGTCGGACAGCGAGGCCGCAGCCGGCTTCGTGAAGGGCGCACACGATGCTCTCGGCCCCGTGGACGCGCTGATCGCGACCCAGGGCGCCTATGCCTTCGGGCCGGTGGGCGCCGATCCCGCGGGCGAGCTGGGGGCGATGGTGGAGGCCAACCTGCTCGCACCCGCCAACCTTGCGCGCGCGGTGGTCGGCCGGTTCCGCCGCCGCAGGGCAGGCCGCCTCGTCTTCACCGGCGCCGATGCCGTGGGCACGGGACACGGGATGGCCAACTACCTCGCGAGCAAGGCCGCGCTGCACGAATACGCCCGCACCCTGTCGCTCGACCTGCAGGACAGCGGCGTGGCCGTGGCCGTCGCCATGCCCGGCATCCTCGACACGCAGAAGAACCGCAAGGCGATGCCCGATGCCGACCCTGCGGGA
>JBEATZ010000506.1:0-2742 GCA_041161695.1 Planctomycetota bacterium
CAGGGTCGCCGGGGTGGTACCGGACCTGCAGGTTCTGGGCCATCCACGCGAGCCCGGCGTTGCGCGCGGCCGTCGCGTCGCCCTGCAGCTTGGGGCGTTTCAGCTGTGGGTGGTCGAGCAGTCCAGCCTGACAGATGGCGAGGCCCGTGATACCGGCTGCCGTCATCGAGCCGTAGGCGACCGAGCGTTCGCCGTTGGTCTTCGGGCCGTAGTAGTGCCAGCCCGCGGGCTTCACCGGCAGGCGCACGACTGTGCGCCGCGCGTCGGGGTCGGACTGGATGCGCGTCCAGGTGCGGTAGTCGAGCAGGTCGAGGTCCATCCTGCCGATGGGCGCGATCTGTGAACTGATCAGGTGGTTGGCAGCGGCCTCCCAGACCTGCGGCTGCACCTCGACCCCGCACAGGTGGGCGGAGTAGAGGCCCAGCAAGCCGTACTGGTTGACCGAGTGGTCGTAGCGGTCTCCTGCGAGGTAGTTGAAGCGCAGCAGGTAGGCAGGGTCGACGCTGGTGTCGACGTTCTGCAGCAACTGCGCCGTCCACTTGCGCATGAGCTCCAGGTCGGCGGCCGGGACGGTGCGCTTGCGCGGGCGGTCGATGGCGCCTGCCTTGAGGTCGCCGAACTCGTTGGCGGGCGCGTAGCAGCCTTCCAGCGCCATGAGCGCGTTGCCGAGCGAGTAGGTGTCGATGAGGCGGCGGGTGCGCAGTTCGGCGAGCGCCTTCTGCACCACCTCGTCCTGCAGCGGCACGCCGCCCTTCACGAGCGCGAGGATCGAGACCGCGAGCCTGCCCGAGTGGTAGGTGCGGTCCGAGTCGTCGCCCTCGCGGCGCAGCTCGTTGCTGCCGAGGTTGGCGAGCTGGCCGCGCAGCCAGGTGGTCCCCTTCTTGAGCGCCTCCTGCACCGCGGCGCGGAACGCCGCATCCTGGTTCTCGTGCACGCGGTCGAGCTGCCACTCCGTGACATGGCGCAGGTTGGCGACCGGTTCCTTGAAGTCCTTGCCGCGCAGCACCGTGCCGCTGAGTTCGGCGCGGAAGGAGGAGACGCGCACCTTGCCCTCGCGCAGCTCGATGCGACGGCGGATGCGCAGCTTGGCGTCGATGCCGCTGTTCACGTGGGGCTTCACGTGCATCTCGACCCAGCGCTTGCCGTCGTCGCGCAGCAGCAGTTCCGGCTGGTGGCGCACGGTGAGGTCGAGTTCCTGCCAGCCGTCGGGGCCCACGGGTTCGGCACGGCCCTTCACGGCGAGGTCGCCGAAGCGGTGGATGCGCTCGATGTCCACGCTCATGGAGCCGCCCAGTGCGCCCGCACTGGTGTCCATGGCCGTGTGCCATGCAAGCTCGCGGATGTCGGCTGGCGCCAGCAGCACGCGGTCCTGCGTGGCTGCGAGTTCGCCCTGCAGCAGCATGGGCGGCGGGCGCAGGCGCCAGACGAGGTCGTTGGTGATGCCGTTCATGCGCTCCTGTTCGTTGCGCATCGCGGCGAGCAGCTGGTCGGCGTTCTTCACGCCGGGGGGCAGTGTCTGCACGAGGCCCATGGCCACGTCGAGGTACTTGAGCCCGCCGATGTTCGTGCACTTCACGGCCAGCAGGTTCTCGCCCGCCTGCCAGGCATCGAGCGCCTTGCCGGACACCACGAACAGCCGGTTGCGGCCGTACCCGTCGTCGGCGACGACCTCGTTGCCGTTCCACTGGATGCGGATGCCGTCGTCGTGGTGCACGCGGAACAGCACCATGCGCGGCTTGCGGCGACCGAGGTCTGTGCGCGAGCGCACCACGAGCTCCTCGCCGTTCCACGCCGTGCGGAACCCCGGCGTCTTCTCCGCGTCCTCGCCGAAGAGTCCCTTGCCCTCGGGCCAGGCCGTGTCGTCGAAGTTCGTGCTGCCGAAGTCGGCTGGCGCGGCGCCGCGGGCGAACGCCTGGTGGCGCCACGCGTGCCCGCCTTCCTCGCAGCCCTTCACCACCCAGTCGATACGCAGCTGGCTGACGGCGGGGCGCAGCTGGAGGTCGTCGACCGTGCGCTTGTAGACGATGGCGCCGCGGTGCGGGATGTCCCACGGCAGGCCCTGCGCCAGCGCCGGGGCCGCGAGCAGGAGCATGCACGAGAGCGTGCGGAAGGCGCGGTGGGACATCCGGATGGGAAGTCTGCCATCCCGTGGGCGCGGGGGAAGGGCCAGCGGCAGGAAGCCGCGGATCACTTGCCTGGGGGCTGGGCTTCGAGCGACCGCTCGAAGAAGGCGAACACGTCCGGCAGCGCCACCTGCACGATGGCGAGGTGCTCGACGTCCGGGTACTCGCGCAGGGTGGAGGGCGCACCCAGGGCGGTCAGGCGCTCGTGCAGGCCGCGCGCGCCCTGCAGCGCGAAGTCGCGGGTGCCCACGCCCACGAGGAAGGGCAGGCTGGCGAGGCCGGTGCCGCGCGCCGTGCCGCCGCCGCCGAGCGGGGCCACGGCGCGGAACCGCTGCGGTGCCTTCACGGCCGAGGCCACGGCTGCCGCGGCACCCATGGAATGGCCGACCATGACGACGCGCGACGGGTCGATGGGCCACGATTTCGCGAGGGTCTCCACGAGGCTCGGCAGGTCTGCGCCGCCCATGAAGCCCTGCCCGCGTGGCGCGATGCAGAACCAGCCGCGCGCCTTGCACTGCCGCACCACCTCGCCGTCGCCGTAGCCGTCGAAGAACAGGTTCTCGCTGCCGCCGGCGCCGTGCAGCGCGAGAACGAGGGGCCTGCGTTCGCCGTCCTTCAC
>JBEATZ010000318.1:0-6661 GCA_041161695.1 Planctomycetota bacterium
GTGCGAGGCAGTGCTCGAGGTCGCCGGTCCTGCTGACGGGGATGCCGATGCTGCCACCGATCCGCACCGGTTCGCCCACGGTCCAACCGCTCTCTGCCTGCTCCGTCAGGGCTGCGAGGTCCGCGCCCAGCAGGTCGAGGTCGGTGGTCCCGTCCGGCCCCGCGAGCAGCACGAACTCGGCGGATTCCTCCGTGGGGTCGTCCATCCGGTACCAGGCAAGGAGGCGCAGCGTGCCCGCGTAGCCGAGCATGCGCTGCCGCACCTCGGTGGGGCCCTTGGCGCCGAACAGCACCCATTGCGACTCGATTGCGGCGACCACGGGCCCCATCACCTTCGCGCCTTCCTCGGATCCGAGCAGCGTGCCGAGGTTGGTGGGGCGCACGAGGGCCTGCCAGCGCGCCGGCCCCGCGACCTCGACGACGAGGTCTGGTGCCCGGGCAGGAGCTGCCGCAGCGGGATCCTGTGCGCCGAGCAGGGCGGTGAACGCGGTCGTGGCGAGGAGCAGGAGCTTCATGGGCATCAGGTGGACGGTCCGCAGGGGCGCATGTCGCAACATGCCGCACTGGTCAGGCGAGCGGTTCGAGCCAGCCCCATTCGTCCTTGGTGGTGCCGGCGAACAGCCCGAAGAACCGCTCCTGGACTGCCTTGGTGATGGGCCCGGGCTGCTCGCGGCCGACGGGGATCCGGTCGATGGAGCGCACCGGGGTGATCTCGGCGGCCGTGCCGCACATGAACACCTCGTCGGCGCAGTGCAGCATCTCGCGCGGGATGCGCGCCTCGCGCACCTCGAGTCCCATGGAGCGCGCCAGCGTGATCACGGTCTCGCGCGTGATGCCCAGCAGGATCGAACTCGCGGCATCTGGCGTGTAGAGCACGCCATCGCGCGCGAGGAACAGGTTCTCACCCGAGCCCTCGCCCACGAACCCGTCGGCGGTGAGCGCGATGCCCTCGGCGTAGCCGTGGCGCTTCGCCTCCAGGCGGATGAGCTGGCTGCTCAGGTAGTTGCCGCCGGCCTTGGCAAGCGACGGCATGGTGTTGGGAGCGAGCCTGCGCCATGACACCACGCAAACGTCCACGCCCTCCTTCGCCGTCCCGAGGTACCTGCCCCAGTGCCATGCGGCCACGATCGTCTCGACCGGGCAGTTGGTCGGGTCGAGGCCCATCTGGCCGTAGCCGCGGTAGATCAGCGGGCGCACGTACGCGTGCGTCATCTTGTTCTCGATCAGCAGGCCCTTGCAGGCGCGCGACAACTCGGCCTCCGACCACTGCACGGGCATCTGGTAGATGCGCGCGGAGTCCATGAGCCGCCGCAGGTGGCACGCCAGGCGGAAGAAGCGCGTGCCCATGGGGGTCTCGTAGGCGCGGATGCCCTCGAACACCGAGGAGCCGTAGTGCAGCACGTGGCTCATCACGTGCGTGGTCGCCTCCGCCCAGGGGATGAACTTGCCGTCGCGCCAGATGAAGTCGGTCGGTTGCATGGGGAGCTCCCCGGCCGGGGGCCGGAGGGGAGGACGTTATCCCTGATCACCCTCCCGGGCGAACGCGGACTTCCCTGCGGGATCGCGCGGGAGAAAAAGACGGAGTCCCGGTGCCGCGCAGGCGACACCGGGACTCCCGGGGTTCGATCAGGTGGCTGTGATCAGGGATCTCGCGACGTGCTCACTGGATCGTCGGGGATACGCCGTTGGACAGCGTGTAGCCGAGGAGGCTGGTGGGATCGAAGACGCCTCCCTGGGAGTAGAACGGGAAGGGGATGCCGGGCACCGTGATCAACTCGTAGACCGCCTGGCCGCGGCCGTCGAGGGCCGAGAACAGGGTCACGTCCGGGTTGATCAGCAGCGTGCAGCCGAAGGGCAGCGCGGTGCTGGTGCGCGTGAGGCCGAGCCCGATGACCGAGAGGGCATTGGGCAGGCCGTTGGTCAGTTCCATGTGGAGCGTGCCGCCGGCAGCGACGTTGGAGCGCAGCACGAGGTTGGGCACGCGGCCCTCGGTCCCGGGGCAGCCGACGCCGTAGCCGAAGTGCAGGCGCGGCGTGATGAACGGCACGCTGGTGCCGGTCGCGGCGTTGAAGCTGTTCGCGCTGAGGGCGGTGAAGCCGGAGGCCGGGCTGCTGGAGATCGCGTCGAAGTACGCGCTGTTGCTGACGCTGCTGCCCACGTGGGTCATCGTGATGGCGATGTCGCCACCCGCGTAGAACCAGGGCACCTGGAAGTCGAAGTAGAAGTCGGCGATCGGGTTCGCCTGCGGCGACGGCAGGCTCGTGGTGTTGGTCCACTTCGCCGCGGGCATCACGAGGGCGCCGTCGCGCACGCGCTGCGGAGCCTGCAGGAAGTTCCCCTGGAAGGAGTCGGAGAAGTTCGTGATGGGCAGCGCCTGGCCGATCCAGATCTCGTAGTCGGCGAAGCTCACGTCCACGGAGGGCCATGCCGCGGGGTTCGCGCTGGACACCGCCATGCGGAAGCTCATGCCGTTGATCACCGAACCGCCCGGGATGCCGGCGAGCTGGCTCGCGGCGATGCCGAACTGGTAGGTGCGCGCATTGCCCTGCTCGCGCGTGAGCGTGTTGAGTCCCGTGGTGCCGCGGATGTTCGCAGCGCTGGCCGGGACGAGGACGGATTGTGCTGCGAGGGGCGCGAGACCGGTGAGCGCAGCGAGCAAGGACGCAGGGAGCAGGGATGCGCGAAGCATGAAGACCTCAGGAACTGATCCGGACCGCTCCTTCCCGGGCACCAACCCGCTCGGGTGCGATCACCGCCAAGGGAGAATACCCGCAACGGCGCAGGAGGACGGCAGGACGGAAGTGTTTTCTCGGCTTGCTCCCTAGCCGCGGCAACGGCGTTGGTTGCACGGGGCTCCGCGCGGGAAATCCTCGGGAGCAGGCTGGGAGCAAGCGCCCATGGCAGCGGACAATGCGGTCCACCGTCGATGAGCGCGATCCCCCCGACCCCACTGGAGCCGTGGCGCACCAAGCTGAGACTCGGTGCATCGAGTTGGACTGCCGAGGGCTGGCTCGGTTCCTTCTATCCCGAGGGCACGAAGAGCGCCGACTACCTCGGCCACTACGCGACGCACTTCGACGTGGTGGAGGCGGACGTCACCTACTACCGCATCCCGAGCGCGAAGATGGTGGCGAACTGGCGGGAGCGCACGCCGCCCGGCTTCCTGCTCGCAGCCAAGTTCCCGCGCGCGATCGTGCACGGCGGCGACGGCCCGAAGCCCGATCCGGCGCGGGTCCTGGTGCCGGGTGCCGTGGGGGACGAGGTCGCCAACTTCCTCACCGTGATGCAGGGGCTCGGCGACCGCTGCGGCCCGCTGCTCCTGCAGTTCCCGTACTTCAACCAGCAGGTCTTCCGCGGCCCGGACGAGTTCCTGCGCCGGCTCGACGACTTCCTCGGTCACCTGCCCGCAGACTTCCGCTACGCGGTCGAGGTCCGCAACAAGGCCTACGTCGCACAGCCGCTGCTCGACGTGCTGCGCCGCCACCATGCGTGCCTCGCGCTCGTCGACCTGCACTACATGCCGCACCCCGACACGTGGATGGACAGGCTCGACCTCGCCACCGCCGACTTCGGCTACGTGCGCCTCATCGGCAACCGGGAGGTGACGGAGGCGAGGACCAAGGTGTTCGATCGCGAGTACGTCGACCAGTCCGAGGGGCTCGCGCGCTGGGCAGCGTTCCTGCGCGGGCTCGCCGCGAGGTTGCCCGTGACCTTCGTCTTCGCCAACAACCACTACGCCGGCCACGCGCCGGCGACCCTGCGGCGCCTGCAGCAGTTGCTGGCCGTGCCCGCTGCCGGGTAACCTGCGCACCCTCATGGACGCCCGCGCAGAACTTCCCTGCCTCGCGCTGCCCCGACCGGTCGCCCGGATCGGCATCGCCCTGTCGCTGGGTTTCCTCGCCCTGTCCGTGTCCGTGCCCGTCCTCGGCGCCCGCCGCGCCGAGTCGCACCCTGGCAACGACTCGCCCTCGGCCCACTCGGCACGCATCCACCGCGAGCCGGTGCTGCGGGTCGCCCACGCCGACGCCCTGCGCAGCGCTCTGCAGCGCTGGGGCTGGTGCGAACGCCGCGCACAGGCGCGCCGGTGAACGACCGCATCGGGGTGATCTTCGACATGGACGGCGTGCTCATCCTGAGCGCGCCAGCCCACTGGGCCGCCTGGCGAGACATTGCATGGGCCCACGGGCTCGAGCTCACCCGCGAGGCCTTCTTCGGGACCAACGGCATGGCCAACCCCGACATCGTCCGCACGCTCTGGGGTGAGGTGGACGACGGGGTGATTCAGCGCATCGCCACGGCCAAGGAGCACGCCTTCCGTTCCCACATCGCGCGGCAGGTCCCCCTCGCGCCCGGCTGCGTCGACGTGCTGCGGGCCCTGCGTGGGACCGGGATCCCCGTGGCCCTGGGCTCCTCGGCGCCGGCTGCCAACGTCGACCACGTGCTGGACCACGGTGGCATCCGCAGCTGGTTCGATGCCGTGGTGCACTGCGACATGGTTGCGCGCGGCAAGCCTGCCCCGGACATCTTCCTCGCCGCTGCACAGTTGCTCGGCCTGCCGCCCGGGCGCTGCCTCGTCGTCGAGGACGCGCCCAACGGCGTGAAGGCCGGCATCGCCGCCGGCATGCAGGTGCTGGGCATCTCCTCGAACCACCCGGCCGAGGAACTCCTCGACGTGGGTGCAACGCTCGTGGTCCCGCAACTCGCGGACGTCACGGTGCAGCTGGTGCGCGAGCGCCTCGCAGCCCCGCGCTGAACAGCTGCCTGCAGCGCCTCACTGCATGATCTTCTGCTCGAGCAGGTAGCGAACCATGTCCGCGTTGCTGCGGAAGTTCAGCTTGCGCAGCACGCGCGTGCGGAACGTGCTGATGGTCTTCACGCTCAGCGACAGTTCGCGCGCGATCTCGGTGACGCTCAGGCCCTTGCCGAGCATCCGCATCACCTGGAACTCACGGTTGGAGAGCGTCTCGTGCGGCAGGCGACGGCGGTGGTCGTCGACATGGTTTGCCAGCAGTTCCGCGACATGCGGCGTGATGTGGCGACGCCCCTTGCGCAGCGTGCGGATCGCCTCGAGCAGCTCCGTGGGGGGAGCCTCCTTGTTGACGAAGCCGGAGGCGCCGAGGCCCAGGGCCCGCACGGCGTACTGGTCCGCAGGATGCATGGTGAGCACCAGCAGCGGGAGTTCGGGGCGGACGGCATGGATCCTCGTGATGGCGTCGAGACCGGACGCATCCGGCATCGACAGGTCCATCACCACGACGTCGAGGGGCCTGGTCGTGCTCAACTCGACCAGTTCCCGCGTGCTGCCGGCCTCGGCAACCACCTCGATCTCGCCGCTGTCGGCGAGGATGCGGCGAATGCCGTCGCGCACGAGGACGTGGTCATCTGCGATCAGGACTCGGATCATGTGCGGTCTCTTCGTGGATGGCGTCAATCGGGATCGAGAGCTCGACGCGGGTGCCCCCGGAAGATGGGCGTTCCACCTCCAGCGTGCCCTGCCAGCGCAGTGCCCGCTCCTTCATGCCGAGGATTCCGAACTTGCGGGGCTTGGCTCTGTCGAGCGGCTGGAGGCCCTGCCCGTCGTCCTCCACCAGCAAGCGGAGATGGTGCTCGTCTGCCAGCAGGGTCACGGCCACCTGCCTGGCCCCCGCGTGCCTCGCGATGTTCGTGAGGCTCTCCTGGAGGATGCGGAACACGTCGGTGCTCAGGCTCTCCGGGATCCTCGGCAGTTCGGGCGGGAAGGCGAGGTCGACCTGCATTTTGGTGCGCTCCCGGAACTGGCGCACCAGCCAGTCGATGGCGGCAGCGAGCCCGAGGTCGTCGAGCACGGCGGGACGGAGGTCGGCGCAGGTCTCCCGCAGCGAGGTGATCGAGCGCTGCAGCAGGGACTCCAGGGTCGTCCACGTCGCGTCCCATGCCGGGGCCCTGTCGCCGAGCCGCTGCCGCACGCGGCCTAGTTCCATCCGCAGTGCGGTGAGGGTCTGGCCGAGGTCGTCGTGCAGTTCACGCGCGATGCGCGTGCGTTCCTGTTCGCGCACCTCGAGCAGGTGGTTGGCCAACTGGCGCAACTGGGCAGAGGCCTGGCGCTGGGCCTGCTCCCCGCGCGCGAGCGCCTGCTGGTGTTCCTTGTGCGTCGTGATGTCGGTCACCACGCCCACGTGGCCCTCGTACGCGCCTGCCGCACCGAAGACCGGCAGCGCCTGGCTGTACGCCCACACCACGCGGCCGCTCGGCTGCAGGTAGCGGAACTCCAGCTCGAAGGGCGTGCGCTCCTGCCAGGAGCGCACCCATGCCTGCACCGTGCGCTCGAGGTCCTCCGGGTGGATCGACGCATGCCACCGTTCGCCCAGAGCCGCATCGTTCGCCATGCCGGTGAAATCGGCCCACCGCTGGTTGAACTGGGTGCACATGCCATTGGCATCCGTGAGGAAGATGCCCACGGGCGAAACTGCGGAGAGCGTCTCCAACAGCTGGTTCTGCCGCGCGACCGAAGCCCGCGTCGTCCGGTGCAGGTCTTGCTCGCGGGTTGCGTGCAGCAGGGCGGCAAACGCCGTGCTCATCGGGTCGAGTGCGAAGGCCGTGTCCGTCGTGTAGCCCTGTTCGCTGCCGGCGAGTGCGATCACGCCCAGGATCTTGATGCCGCGGAACACCGGGATGGACATGCA
>JBEATZ010000510.1:0-4302 GCA_041161695.1 Planctomycetota bacterium
GCAGGGAGACGTTCTTACGACGGGCTGCGCTGCGGCGGAGGAGCCCGAGACGAGTTTTTCCTTCGCCTGCAGCCGGCAGGCAGCCCCTCGTCTGCGTCAGTTAGGGTGCGGTGCCACGGGACCGAGAGAAAGTGTTTGGCTTTTGTAAGGGTCCCCGTTAGGGTACCTGCCTTGGACACCCGGGCGGTTGGCCAGCGCGCCGAAGCCCAACGACATTTCCTGTGCAGTCCCGAGGGAGGGACGGACTCATGAAGCCCACGACGAAAGCCGACGGTCGCAAGCCCATCACGAACGAGGCGTTGGAAGACGCCATCCTCGCCATCCAGAAGAACTACGGTGACGGTTCCATCATGCGCCTCGGCGACGGGGTGCGCGCACCGCTGGACGGCATCTCGACGGGCTCCTTCGGCCTCGACCTGTGCGTCGGCGGCCGCGGCCTGCCGAAGGGGCGCGTGGTCGAGATCTTCGGCCCCGAGTCCTCGGGCAAGACGACGCTCACCCTGCACGTGATCGCCAACGCCCAGAAGATCGGCGGCGTGTGCGCCTTCATCGATGCCGAGCACGCACTCGACCCGCAGTACGCCCGGCGCCTCGGCGTCGACCTCGACTCGCTGCTCATCAGCCAGCCCGACCACGGCGAGCAGGCGCTCGACATCACCGAGACCCTGGTGAAGTCCGGGGCCGTCGACGTGATCGTGGTGGACTCGGTCGCCGCGCTCGTGCCGAAGGCGGAGATCGAGGGCGAGATGGGCGACAGCTTCGTGGGCCTGCAGGCGCGCCTCATGAGCCAGGCGCTGCGCAAGCTCACCGCTTTGGTCGCCAAGTCCAACACGATGCTGATCTTCATCAACCAGATCCGCGAGAAGATTGGCGTGATGTTCGGCAGCCCCGAGACCACGACCGGTGGCCGCGCGCTGAAGTTCTACTCCTCCGTCCGCATCGACATCCGCCGCATCGGCCAGATCAAGGACGGCGAGGAACCCATCGGCGCCCGCACCAAGGCCACGGTGGTGAAGAACAAGATGGCGCCGCCCTTCAAGAAGTGCGAGTTCGACATCCTCTTCAACGAGGGCATCAACCGCCTCGGCGAGGTGCTGGACATCGGCGTCGAGAAGGGCGTGATCAAGCGCACCGGCACGTGGGTGAGCTATGGCGAGACGCGCCTCGGCCAAGGCCGCGACAAGGCTCGCGACTTCCTCAAGGAGAACCCGCAACTCGCGAAGGAGATCGAGGAGCAGGTCGCCAAGGTGGTGATGGCCTCGGTCCCGGGCGCGAACCAGGGAACCGCTCCCGCCGCAGCACCGGCAGCCGGCGCGAACGGCTCCGGCAGTGCCGCGCCCCAGCCGCAGGCTGCGCGCCCCGCAGGCGCCGCGCCGACGCCGGCAGCCGCACCTGCCGCCCGCGGCCCGAGCCCCGTGCGTCCCGGTGCCACCCCGGTGCGCCCGGCTTCCGCGGCAAGCGATGCCGGCGAAGACGACTGAGGTTCGCCGCGGCGCGCGCTCGCTGCGCGCCGCGTGACGCGTGGAGCCGGTCGCAGGCGCCGCTTCCCGCTGGAACGGCCGCCTGCGCACGGTAGGTTGCGCGCGATGCTGTCCGCTGCCGAGATCCGCTCGCGTTTCCTGCGCTTCTTCGAGGAGCGGGGCCACAAGGTCCTGCCCTCCGACTCGCTGGTGCCCGCCAACGACCCCACGCTGCTCTTCACGGGCGCGGGGATGAACCAGTTCAAGGACATGTTCCTGGGCAAGGGCGCCTTGCCGTGGAAGCGGATCACCACGTCGCAGAAGTGCCTGCGCGTGCCGGACCTCGAGAACGTCGGCTACACCCCGCGCCACCACACGTTCTTCGAGATGCTGGGCAACTTCTCCTTCGGCGACTACTTCAAGCAGGAGACCATCCCGTGGGAGTGGCAGTTCTTCCGCGACGCCCTCGGGATCCCGGCGGACCGGATGGTGGTGACGATCTACACGGACGACGACGAGGCGTTCGGGATCTGGACCAAGGTGGTGGGGCTCGCCCCCGAGCGGGTGTTCCGCTTCGGGGAGAAGGAGAACTTCTGGCCGGCGGAGGCGCCGTCGAAGGGTCCCAACGGTCCCTGCGGCCCGTGCTCGGAGATCTACTACGACGGACGCCCCGGTGAGCCGCTGCCCAACAAGGACGGGTTGAAGGAACTGCCCGGCGACCGCTTCACGGAGATCGGCAACTGCGTGTTCACGCAGTTCGACCGCCAGTCGGACGGCTCCCTCAAGCCGCTGCCCCAGAAGAACATCGACGTCGGCCTGGGCCTCGAGCGCATCGCCGCCGTGCTGCAGGGCCGCAAGAACAACTTCGAGACCGAGTTGTTCACGCCGTACCTCGACCACCTCGGCAAGGTGAGCGGCAAGCCCTACGGGAGCGACCCGCAGCGCGACATCCGCATGCGCCGCATCGCCGACCACGTGCGTGCGATCACGTTCTGCATCGCCGACGGCGCGCTGCCCTCCAACGAGGGCCGCGGCTACGTGGTGCGCAAGATCCTGCGCCGCGCCGCCCGCGACGGCTACGAGTTGGGCCTCGACAAGCCCTTCTTGTACGAGATGGTCGACCTCGTCGGGCAGGTGATGGGCGACGCGTACCCCGAGGTGCGCGAGAACGCCGGCCAGTGCCGCGCCGTGATCCGCGGCGAGGAAGAGTCCTTTGCCACGGTGTACCGGCAGGGCATGGCGCGCCTCGAGGAGTACCTGCGCACGGCGAAGTCCGGAGCGACGGCGCTCCCGGGCTCCGGCGACTTCGCGTTCCAGCTGCACGACACCTACGGGTTCCCGGTCGACATCACCATGAAGGTGATGGAGGACCGCGGCGTGAAGCTCGACGAGGCGGAGTTCGACGCGGCGATGGAGGCCCAGCGCCAGCGCGCCCGCGCCTCGATGGCCACGGCCGACGCGGTGTTCACCGCGAGCCTCGCCACCAAGCTGCGCGATGCGAAGATCCCGCCCACGAAGTTCACCGGCTACGACACGCTCGCCGAGCACCACGCGAAGCTCATGGGCATCCTGGGCGAGGGCGATGCCATGCTGGGCACGGCAGCCGCCGGCCAGAAGGTGCTGCTCGTGACCGATGCCACGCCCTTCTACGCGCAGGGCGGCGGCCAGGTGGGCGACCGCGGCACGATCCGCACCGCCACCGGTGTGGCCCAGGTGACCCAGACCACGGCCATGGACGGATACCACCTGCACCACGCAACCGTGGGCGAGGGCATGCTGCGCGCAGGCGACGGCTGCCACCTGCAGGTGGACGAGAAGGCGCGACGCGCCACCGAGCGCAACCACACCGCGACCCACCTGCTGCACGCCGCGCTCCGGAGCGTGCTCGGCACGCACGTGTCGCAGGCAGGCAGCGAGGTCGCGCCCGAGCGGCTGCGCTTCGACTACACGCATCCCGAGAAGCCGTCCCCAGAGCAACTGCAGCGCATCGAGGAAGAGGTGAACGCGCAGATCCTGCTGGCATCGCCCGTGCAGGCGGTCGTTCGCGACCTCGCCGAGGCCCGCAGCGCCGGCTTCATGGCCCTCTTCGGCGAGAAGTACGGCGACCGGGTCCGCACGCTGCAGGTGGGCGAGTTCAGCCGCGAACTGTGCGGCGGCACCCACGTGCAGAACTCGGGCAACATCGGCGCGTTCCGCATCACCACGGAAACGGCCGTGAGCGCGGGCACGCGCCGCATGGAAGCCGTCACCGGCACCATCGCGCTGCAGATGTCGCGCGACGAGCGTCGCCTGTTGTCCGACCTCGCACAGAACCTCAAGGTCGCGCCTGCCAAGGTGGGCGAACGGGTGGGGGAACTGGTCGAGGAACTCAAGAAGGTGCGCAAGGACCTCGAGAAGGCGCTCACGCCCGACTTCGAGGTCGAACTCCAGAAACTGCTCCCTGCCGTGGTGAGCGCCAACGGCGTGCACACCCTGGTGGCCCAGCGGCCCGGCATGCAGGCGGGCCACGGCATGGAGGTGCTGCGCCTGTTGCTCAAGGCCAAGGAACCGGTGGTTGCGCTGCTGTTCTGCCCGACGCCCACCGAGGTCGGCGTGGTGGCCGCCGTGAGCCCGTCCCTGCACGGCAAGCTCAAGGCCGGCGACCTCGTCAAGGCCGCGGCCACGACGCTCGGCGGTGGCGGCGGCGGCAAGCCGGACCTGGCCTCGGGCAAGGGCAAGGACCCGTCCAAACTGGCCGAGGCCCTTGCGGGCGCCGAGGCCGTGTTGCGCTCCGCCGGGTTCCGGGCCTGACCCGGACCCCGCGGGGTGGGCACCGGGCGGGGTGGAGGATTCCGCGCCGCCG
>JBEATZ010000477.1:0-2771 GCA_041161695.1 Planctomycetota bacterium
ATGCGAAGGAATGGCGCGTCGCGGACCTGCTCGTGGGCTCGTTCGACGGTGCTGCGCGCGACGGTCTCGTGGTGGTCTACGAGCTCGTCGACTCGGCAGCACGGCCCGCAGCCGAGTTGCCCGTGCGCGTGTTCGACCTCGTCGCCTTCCCGGCGAGCGGGACCTGACGCGCGCACCTGCGCGACGGCAGCGAGCGCCCGGCGTCAACGCAGGATCCCAACCGACGCAACCTCGTGCCTCCGGGCGGTTCGCGCCTCCGCCGCGTCCACGATCGAGACGCCCCGGAACGCACGCAGGTTCCGGTCGCACTAATCTCCTCATGACGCCTGCGCGCAGCAGGCGCGCACGGGACGCACATCGTGCGGAGCGTGCCTCCACCCCCCTGGATTCGCGCATGAACCTCCCCGCCTGCCTCCTCGCAGCCCTCTCCCTGCTCCTCGATCCTTCGGTCTTCGTGTGCGCCGCTGCGGCGGGTCATGAAGGAACTCCCGTTGGCACAGCGCATGCGGTTCCTGCTGCAGAGCGTCATGCACCGGGAGTTCCCCTCGTGCTCCAGGGCTTCGGCAAGTCCGTCGAGGAAGCCGCGACGGGCATGGTCAACAAGGTCAAGGCAGGTCGCGTGGTGACGCTGGACTTCCGGATCACCGATGCCAGCCAGCAGGGCGTGTTCCTCCCCGAGCTGCTGGTGGACGGGACCGTGAGCACCCGTGACGATGCGCAGGAGCGCGGGGAATCCGGGGCGTTCGAGGCCGGTGCCCAGGAGGTTCCGGTCTACATGGGCAACGGCTACTACCGGGTGCGCTGGCAGACCTGCGCTGCGTGGGCGAACACGACGCGCACGCTCACGCTCTCGTTCGAGGCCGTCGGGCATTCGTTTGCCAAGGCGGACGGCACGGCGCTGCAGGCACGCTTCCGCTTCCACCGCTGAGCGCACGATCCTCGCCAGGGCGTTTTGCCCTGGATGCCGCAGGTCGTCGCCCGCCGGCGAGATCATCCGACTTCCGGTCGAAGAGAGATCGACAAGAAGTCCCGGCAAGAAGTCCCAAGATGCTGGCGGAAAACAGCTTGAGGATGACAGATCGAGGATTTTCGTCCTATTTAGAATCTCTGGTTCTCGTGCGATCTCGGGCCACGCAACGCGCACCGGCTGCGGGGATGTTCCTCGCCCGGCAGCCTGCATGTCCCCGAGACGCTCCATGACCTCCCTGTTCTCCTCCCTGTCCGTCTTCCTTCTCGCAGCGACCTCCGTCGCACAGGTGGCTCTGCCCCCTGTCTACGTGTCCAGGCTCGGCGCCGACACGCTGTGGTACTCCGACGACACCCGCACGTCTGCGGGTGCGTACCTGCTGGGCCTCGTCTCCACGGTCCCGCACCCGACCTCCGGCACCACGGGCTACACGACCACGGGCGACGAACTCATCGCCCAGCAGATCGCCTTCGGTGACTTCTACGCCACCAGCGACAACGGCGTCGTCCGCCTCGACGGCACGACGACCAACTCCGGCAAGTCCAGCATCAAGCGCTACGGCCTCAGCGTGCCGGCGTCCGAACTGGCGGCCTTCACGGCCACGTTCCGGTGGTACATGGACCCGTACACCACGAACCGCACCCCGGCCCTGAGCCTGGTGGTCGTGGGCACGAATGGCCTCGCCTACAGCCTCGCCTACGTGGGCGAAGGTTCCGCGCCCGGCTGGAACACCTTCACCGTGAACGCCGGCACCATGCCGACGGTTCCGGCGAGCTACGGCTGGCGCATCTACGGCAATGGCGCTCCGGGTGGCACGGTTCCGGGCACGAGCCTCGAGGGCCTGCTCGCCGATCCCACCTGGGGTGCGATCCTCTCGGGCGGCACCGTGATCGCCCATGGCTTCAACATCGGCTCCAGCCAGCGACTCTGCCGCGTGGGCATCGACTGGCTCGAGAGCTCGATCCTCGAAGGTGGCGCGCGCATCGACTTCGTGACCAACACGGACACGGACGGTGACGACCTCATCGACCTCCACGAGCTGCAACTCGGCACCGACCCGGCGCTCGCCGACACCGATGCAGACGGTCTCGACGACGGCGTCGAGGTGCGCGACTCGGAGACCAACCCGACCGACAGCGACTCCGATGACGACGGTCTCAGCGATGGCCAGGAAGTCAACGTGCTCGGCACCGATCCGCTCGACACCGACACGGACAACGACTCTCTCAACGACTTCGTCGAGGTGACGCTGCTCATGACCAACCCGCTGGTCCCCAACGACGGCGGCGCCGGCGCCATCCTCGCCGACCTGAGCCGCGACGTGGCCGATGACATGCTGGCCGTGCCCGCGACGACCACGAACTTCGACGCGCCCAATGCCAACTCGGCCAAGGGCCGCCAGAACTCGATGGCGAGCCGCATCAACAACGCCGCCAAGGCGCTCGAGACCAGCGACTACGAGTCCGCCCTCGAACTCCTCGCCTCGGTCCACGTCCAGCTCGATGGCCTGGGCAAGGACTGGATGAAGGACACGCAGTACAAGACGGACCTGCGTACGCAGCTGGACGCCTTGATCGCCGCGGTCGCCTACTTCCAGTGAACGGAGCGCGCGTCTGCGCGCGCTGACCCCTGCGCCGGCTGCATCCGGTGCAGGCTCGAGCGGGCTGTCGCATCCGTGCGCCGGCCCACTTCCGTTTTCCGGACAGTCCTGCGCTCTGCGTGTGGCGCCGGTCCCGAAATGAGACTGTCCGGGTCGGCTCCTGCCCGCCCCGTGCGCCGGACCGAGCTAGGTTCGGGTGGCATC
>JBEATZ010000046.1:0-8458 GCA_041161695.1 Planctomycetota bacterium
ACGGAGGAGCGGGCCACCCATGGCATCGTGCTCCAGCCGCGCCAGTTCGTCGCTTCCCGTGTGGGGGCCAGCATGGGTGAGCACGGTGATCGAGGCATGGCCTGGCTCGGGCGCGGGTTCGCGCGGCCCGTGCACCGGGTCGGTCTTGGCGAGCACGACCTTGGCGAGTTCGAGGATCCTCCGCACGTGCGCGTGGACGGCTTCGTCGGGAGTGACCCAGTCCACGCAGAGGCCCGATGGCTCGATGAGGCATGCCGTCATGTCCTCGTACACGGCCAGCGTCCGCAGGCCGTCGGCGTCGGCGGTCTCGATCACCACGCCGCGTTCGACGGATGCGACGTCGGCAGGAGGCTGCTCACCGAGTTCGCGCAGGCAGGTCCACGCCTGCAGGCGCAACCGCGTCTCGATCTCCGGCAGGTCGAGGAGACCGCGCAACTGTGCGCGCGCCTGCCGCACGTCGCCCACCTGCTGGGATGCGCGTGCAGCGTGGAGGCGCGCCCACGGCGTGTCCGGGTCGTCGGGGATCACCTCGGCGCAGCTCGCGAGCGTCTCGTCCCCGAACAGGCTGTCGCGCACCTCCGGGTGGGAGGACGCGGGCCCACGGCTCTTCTTGCGGAACCAGATCATGGCGGGCGGAACATAGCCCCGGGAACAAGTGCCGGCCCCCGGGCCGAAGGGAGGAACTGGTGCAGCGTGCCGCGACGGGTCGGGAAAGGATCCGGTGGGACCGTCGGCATCTGCAACCCGCTGTCGCACCTGCCGACGGAGGAAAAGTGACAGCGGCCAAAAGTTCGACGCACGCCCTGCCGAAAGAGTCGGTGCCAAGGAGCTGTGTGCCCCCGCGCACAGCACGCGTCCGAACATGAAGCACCTCAACTTCCCCGGTATCCCCCAGATCCTCCTCGTCACCGCCAGCGAGACCGTCGCTCGCCCCCTGTGCAAGCTGTTGCAGGGCGAAGGCCTGATGGTCCGCACGGTTGCAACGGTTCGCGAGGCCCTCGACGCCTCTGCCGCCGGCGCCAACGACCTTGCCTTCGTGGATGCGCGCCTCCCGGGTGCCACCAGCCCCGAGACGATGGCGATGCTCCGCCAGTCCGAGCGTCCCGCCGACGTGGTGTTCCTCGCGGAGGATGCCTGCGGCATCGATCCGCTGCAGGTGATGCGCGAGGGCGCGCACGACGTGATCGCCATCCCGCTCGACTTCGGTCGCCTGCTCGCCACGACGCGCCAGGTGCTCGAGTTGCGCCAGCTGCGCGCGCAGGTCGCCCTCGAGCGCCAGCGCCTGCAGGTCCTCTGTGCCACGGAGGCCATCGGCCTCACGCCGCCGATGCGCGCGCTGCAGCAGCGCGTGCTGGAGATCGCCGCCGTTCCCGACAGTCCTGCATTGCTGCAGGGCGAGGCAGGAAGCGGCAAGGAACTCGCTGCGCGCTCGATCCACGAGAACAGCAGCCGCAAGCACGGGCCCTTCCACGTGGTGAACTGTGCAGCACTGCAGGGACAGGACCTCGAGGCCGCGTTGTTCGGCCACGAGGCAGGCATCAACTCCGCCGCGCGCGGCGAGGCTCGCGAGGGCCTGTTCGCCCTCGCGGCAGGCGGGACCATCCTCCTCGACGAGGTCGCGGCCATGGATCCTGCGCTGCAGGGCAAGCTCGTCCGCGCGATGCGTGATCGCACCTACCGTCGCATCGGCGGGACCGAGGAACGCACGTTCGACGTGCGCATCCTCGCCACCAGCACCATCGACCTGCGCGGCGCCATGGATCGCGGCTCCTTCCGATCCGAACTCTTCCACCAGCTCCAGGCTGGTCTGGTCGAGGTGCCGGCGCTGCGCGTCCGCGCCGCGGACATCCCCCTGCTCGCCCACTTCTTCCTCGACCAGTTCCGCCAGCAGATGGGCCGCAAGCTCAGCGGCTTCACCGAGGAGGCCATGGAGAACCTCGTCGAGCATTCGTGGCCCGGCAACGTGCGGGAGCTTCGCAACGCGATCGAGCGCGCGTGCATCGCGTGCAAGGGCGGCATGATCCAGGAGGCGCACCTGCCCCAGTTCTCCGGCGGCACGGCATCGGGGGGCGACCGCATCGCCGCCAACGAGATCGTGCTGCACGCGGCGAGCCGCTCGCTCGAGCACATCGAGGGCCAGCTCATCGCCCGCGTGCTGGAGGAGACCCGCTGGAACATCAGCCGCGCTGCGGCCCAGCTCGGCATCAATCGCACCACGCTCTACAACAAGATCCGACTGCACAAGCTGGTGCGCAGGCACCAGGACGACGTCGCCACCGCGTGATCCCCGCATGCCGTCCCGACCCGGGACGGACCAGGAACCCGGCTCCGGTGGGCGTGTTGCAGATGCCGACAACCACCGGGCCCCACCCAGGAGTCTGCTCCCATGAACGCCTCCACCGAATCCGGCCGTGAGCTCCCCGAAACCGTGACCGGCAGCGAGCGGGACACCGCTTCGCAGGACCTCGTCCGCCTGATGGCGAGCACCGAGACCAAGGCGCGGTCCCGGGTCGTGGAACTGCCGCGCCAGCAGTCCCCCGCGCCGTCGAAGAGGCCGCAGCAGGCAACTGGCACGGCCGTCGATCGCAGCAGGTCGAGCAGCCTGCGTCGCACGCGCATGCTGCAGCGGGCGATGCTCGCGACGTCCGCCCTGCTCACCACCGTGCTGCTGTTGCCGCTGCTGCCTGCAGGGCCCACGGGTGCGAACGACCGCTGGATGGATGCAATGGAGCAGTCCTCGACAGGCAACCTGAAGGCAGCCATGGAAACGCTCTACGCGTACGAGCGCGCGCTGCCCGCGAGCGCCACCGGCAGAAGGGCCCTCGCGCTGCAGACGATGTCCGAACACGCAGCCGTGATGGGCCACGCGACCCAGGCCACCCTGCTCTCCGCCAAGGCCGCGACCGTCGCAGGCCTCCAGCCTGTCGAGGCGGCCGAGACAGTGCTGCCTGCCAGTGCCGCGGCGAGTACGCTGGGCGTGGCAGGTGGATTCCAGACCGCAGCACAGCGCAGGGCAGACGAAGTCGCACGACTCCGCGTCGCTTCCGTCGTGCGCAGCCTCCCCGCAGTCCGCTGAGTCTCCCGCGGCCGGCGTGCCCCGCCTGCCGCACCGGTCCTTCCCGCGCCTGCGGCGGTTGCTCTGGCGGGCCATGTCCGAGTCGACCGCGGTGGTGAACCGCCTGCTCGACGCGCTGCCGCCCGGTCGCTGGCTGCACCGGCGCGTGCTCCGCGGCATCGGCCTCGTGCCGCTCGAGATGCGCGTGGGTGCCAGCCATGCAGGACTCGACGGCCTCCGTGTCGCGTTCCTCAGCGACATCCATGCCGGCAGCTTCATGGGCGAGGAGGACCTTGCCCAGGTGTTCGACCTCGTGATGGCCGCCGAGCCGGATGTCATCTGCCTTGGCGGCGACCTCATCAACACCCTCGAACGCGAGCTGTGGATCCTCGAGCGTCCGCTGCAGCGACTGCGCGCACGTCACGGCATCCATGCCGTACCCGGCAACCACGACCACTACTTCGGGCGCGACATCGGCGCATGGAAGTCCTGGCTCACCGCGCGAGGGGTCAACGTGCTCGACAACCGCGGCATGCGGATCGAGCGCGGCGGCGCCTCGCTGTGGCTCTGTGGCTTGGACGAGCTCACCGAGGGCACGCCCGACCTGCCGCGCGCACTTGCCGGTCGCCGCCCGGGCGAACCGTGCCTGCTGCTCGCGCACCACCCGGACAGCTTCGTCGAGGCCATCGGCCACGGCGTCGACCTGGTGCTCTCTGGCCACACCCATGGTGGCCAGGTGCGCATCGGCAGCTGGGCGCCCGTGCACCACAGCCGCATGGGCTGGGACGCCGGCTGGTTCCGTGTCGGCGCCAGCAGCCTCTACGTGAGCCGCGGCGTCGGCGTCACGCTGTTGCCGGTCCGCATCGGCGCACCGCCGGAAGTGTGCGTCGTGACCCTTCGTGCGGCTGCACCCCTGCCCGCGTGATGCTGGCCCGCGCGGCTCCGCGGGGCATGATGGGCGCATGCTGTCCCTCAACGCCGTCGTCCAGGCCATCGACTCCCACACCGAGGGCGAGCCCACGCGCATCCTGACCGGGGGCCTGCCTGCCGTGCGGGGCGCGACCATGGCAGAGAAGCGCGAGCAGCTGCGCCTGCACCACGACCACCTGCGACGCGCCCTCGTGCACGAACCGCGTGGCCACGATGCAATCGTCCTCGCCTACCTGCTGCCGCCATGCGACCCGAAGGCACACCTCGGCGTCGTGTTCGCCAACGACGTCGGTTACCTGGGCACCTGCGGCCACGGTTCGATCGGCGTGGCCATGGTGGCCGTGGCCACGGGCATGGTGCCTGCCGTGGCGCCCGAGACGACGGTGGTGCTCGACACGCCTGCGGGGCCGGTGCACTGCGCGGTGAAGGTGCAGGACGGCCGGCCGGTCTCGGTGCGCATCACCAACGTTGCCTCGTTCCTGTGGCGCCGCGACGTGCCGTTCGCACTGCCCGACGGCCGCAAGGGCAAGGCCGACGTGGCATACGGCGGCAACTGGTTCGCCTTCGTCGACGCGCGGTCGCTGGACCTCGCGGTGGTTCCCGCGCAACTCGGACCGCTCATGTCCACGGCCATGGCCATCCGTGATGCGCTTCGTGCCAGCGGTGTCCGCGGGACCAACCCGCACACGGGTCGCGAGGAAGAGGTCGATCACGTGAAGCTGTACGTCCCCCTCGAGGGAGCGCTGGCCCCCGGCGCACGTGCGCTCACGCTCTGCCCGGGCACGGCATACGACCGCTCGCCCTGTGGAACCGGGACCTCCGCCAAGCTCGCCGTGCTGCACGCGCGCGGTGAACTCGCGGTGGGCACCTCCTTCTGCTCGCAGAGCGTGCTGGGCACCGGCTTCCGGGCGCGCATCGTGGCCGAGACGACGGTGGGCGGCAGGCCCGCCATCGTGCCCGAGGTGGAGGGATCCGCCTTCGTGACCGGCTTCCAGACCTTCGTGCTCGACCCTGCCGATCCGCTCGTGCACGGGTTCACCACCGGTCCGGGTTCCGCTGGCTGAACTGCACGGCGCGGTTGCGCTCGTGCTATCGTGCGCAACCGATGCGGATCCTCCTCGTCGTCGGACTGAGCGTGTTGCTGACCGCGTGCGGGAGCTTCCATCCGCGCAACCCGTCCTGGCGCAAGCCCCTGCAGGCGGCTGCAGCACCCATGGGCGAGACGGCCCCGAGTCCGCTGCGCTGGAAGGAGATCGGCACCAGCGTTCAGGGCCGTTCGATCCGCACCGTGACCCTCGGCACGGGCCCGCGCAAGGTGCTGTGGGTGGGCGGCATCCACGGCGACGAGCGCGAAGGCTCCCATGCGACGGCTTCGCTGCCGCGCGCGTTCCGGGAGTCGCCGGGCGCAATGGACAAGGTCACGCTCACGATCCTCGAGGACATCAACCCCGACGGCACCGCGCTGGGCGTGCGCTGGAACGCGAACGGCGTCGACCTCAACCGCAACTACCCGGCAGCCAACTTCCAGGCGAGCAGGCGCTTCGGCAGCACGCCGCTCAACCAGCCCGAGTCGAAGGTGCTGCACGACCTGATCCTCGAACTGGGCCCGGACCTCGTGATCGTCGCGCACAGCTGGCGCGGCGACCACTTCATCAACTTCGACGGTCCTGCTGACCACCTCGCCGAGCGCTTCTCGAAGCTCAGCGAGTACCGCGTGCAGCCCTCGGACGAGATCGCGCCCACGCCCGGATCCCTCGGCTCGTGGGTCGGCCGGGAGAAGAAGATCCCCATCCTCACGCTGGAGTACCTGCGCGGCCGCGACCCGGTGGTCGCGTGGAACGAGACGCGCGAGGCCATCCTCGCGGTGATCCTCGAGGGCTGAACGCCATGCTGGCGTTCGTGGTGCGACGGCTGCTGCTGATGCTCCCGTCGCTCCTCGGCATCACGTTCGTCACCTTCCTGTTCGCCGACCTGGCGCCGTCGGACCGGGCGGCCATCGAGCTCTCGCGCCTGGAGTCACAGGGCGAACTCGCACAGGGCACCGAGCGCGAGTCCTTGTTGCGCGCGATGCGCGTGCGCTACGGCACCCACGATGCGGTGACCGGCGAGCCACTGGGCCTCGTGCAGCGCTACGGCAACTGGATGCAGGGCCTGGCATCCGGCGACTGGGGCAGCCGCGCGCCGGGCCAGCCTGCGGTCGGCGCGAGCATCCGCGAGGCGCTGCCCGCCACCCTGTTGCTGGGGCTCGCCTCCGCGCTGCTGGCGCTCGCCTACGGCATCCCGCGCGGCGTGGCGCTTGGCATGCGGGCAGGCAACCGTGTCGACCGGCTCGCAGCAGCCGGCTCGATGGCTGCCTTGGCGATGCCCGAGTTCCTGCTCGCCACCGTGCTGTTGCTCGCGTTCGGCGGCGCGGGGCTGCAGTGGGTGCCGAGCACGGGCTGGAGTCCCGGACGGGGCGTCTCGCCGGCAGGTCTCGTGCTGCCCGTGCTGTCCCTCGCGATCCCGCTGGCGCTCGTGGTCACGCGCTTCGTGCGCGAGGCCGTGCGACGTGCGCGCACCGCGCCCTTCGCCGTGGCACTCGAGGGCTTCGGCATCGAGCCCGCGCACGTCCGGCAGCGGATGCTGCACCACGCGAGTGCGCCCGTGGCCACGCTCGTGGGCGGCTTCGTGCCGATGCTGGTGGGCGGGTCGATCGTGGTCGAGTCCGTCTATGCGATGGAGGGCCTCGGTCGGCTTGCATGGAGCGCGGCCATGGGGCAGGACACGGCCATGGTGATGGCCCTCACGCTGCTGGTGGGCACGGCCACGCTGCTGGGCACGACCCTTTCCGACGTGCTGCAGCGCGCCCTCGATCCGCGCGCGGGGGCAACATCATGAGCACCCGAACGGCATGGACGCTGGTGGGGGCGCTGCTCGTGTTCCTCGCGCTGTTCGCTCCCCTCGTCGCGAGCGACCTGCCGCTGGTCGTGGAAACGAGGGAAGGGCACCTGAGCTTCCCGGCCGTGGCGGACTGGCTGGGCGAACCCGTTGCCCCGCCCGAGGGCCACACGTGGGCGAGCTGGATCGCGGAACAGCAGCGCAACTCGGCCCACACCTGCATCCTGACGCCATGGCCGCACGGGCCGGAGGCCATCGACACGAGCCGCAGCCTGCTCGATCCCACGTGGGCACACCCGATGGGCTGCGACGACCTCGGCCGCGACATGCTGAGCCTCATTCTGCACGGCACGCGCAGCGCGCTGCTCACGTCCGTGCTGGCAGGAGTGCTGGCCCTCGCGGCCGGAGCGCTGCTGGGCGGGATCGCAGGCATGTGCGGCGGCCTCGTCGACATGCTGGTGCTGCGGCTCATCGAGCTGTTCCTGTGCTTCCCTGCCCTGTTCCTGGCGCTGGTTGCGGCCTCGTGGTTCGGCACCTCGCCCGTTGCGCTCGCCATCGTGATTGCTGCCGTGTCGTGGCCGAGCTTCGCGCGCCTCGTGCGCGCCGAACTCCTCGCCATGCGCCAGGCTGACTTCGTGCTCGCCGCACGCGGTCTCGGCTCCTCGCCCGCCACGCTGTTGTTCGGACACATGCTGCCCCAGCTCCGCGACCAGCTCGCGGTCACCTTCGCGCTGGTGGTCGCGCAGGCCGTGGTGGTGGAGAGCACCCTTTCGTTCCTCGGCCTCGGCGTGGGCCGTGCGAGCTGGGGCACGTTGCTGGCGCGTGGCCGGGACAGCGCACACCTCGGCGCCTGGCACCTCTGGGTGTTCCCCGCGGCAGCAATCGCCCTGACGGTGGTGTGTTGCCACGCGCTCGCGGAGCGGAGGGCGCAGCGAGCGTGAGGGTGGAGGTTTGAACGCGGGAGAGGCGCGGAAGTGCGGGTGCCGCGTTGGAACGAGCGAGGTGATCCAGAAACTTGGAATGAAGAGGGCGCGAGGTTTGGCGCGCGTGCGACAGCAAAGGCGCGCGCGGCGTCGATTGGTCGCGAGGAAGAAAGAAGAGATTCGTTGCCTCATGGAACTCGATGACTAGATGTGCCCAATCAAGGAGGAGCATGTGGGCACGAGGACTGGGTTCGGTGCGTCTCATGTGATTGCGCAGCATGCATTGCCTTTCCGTTCTGGGCGCGGCGGTGCACGCAGGGGCGCAGGCCGCAAGCCGAAGGGTGAGAAGGCTCTGCTACGCCACGAAACGCGCGCGAAGGTGGCGAAGCACCAGCCGCTGCACGTGACGGTGAAGCTGCAGAAGGGACTTCCGAGCCTGCGCTGCAGCCAGGTGCGCAGGGCGCTGCTTCAGGCCTTCGCCGACGGCAAGGCGCGCTTTGGCGTTCCGCGCCCTTACCGGTTCCACTCGCTTCCTCCCGAGGGTTTTGCTCCCCCGCCCCTCACCCGCCGCGGGTGTGCATCTCGAGGTGCGGGGCCAGCCGCAGCTGCGCGTGCTGGGCCAGCGGCTCGCGCCGTTCCATCCCTGCGCGCACCTCGGCCCCGCGGTCGGCGC
>JBEATZ010000076.1:0-2769 GCA_041161695.1 Planctomycetota bacterium
CGCGGCAGCGGGGTGCGCTGCGGCAGGGCGCGGTCGATGCGCGCCTCGACCCAGCTGCCCTCCTCGATCACCTGCGCGAAGTGCTCCAGTTGCCAGGTCGTGCGCCCTCGTTCGGACTGCAGGCGCGCGAGCGGCAGGCCCGTCTCCGCACCCGTGCGCTCCAGCAAGGCGTCACCCAGCTCCAGGATCTCCTCGCCGATGGCCCGCAACAACGCAGCGCGCGACTGCGGCGCGAGCCGCTCGAGTTCCGGCTGGGCTGCCGCGGCGGCGCGACATGCGCGATCGACCTCTGCGATCGTGGCGTCGGCATAGGCAGGCTGCAGCACGGCCCCGGTTCGGGGATCCATGCCGTGGAAGGTCTCGCCGCACGAGGGCACCCACGCGCCACCGATGCAGTGCTCACCGCGCAGCTTCATGCGCGCTCCAGCACGGGGCGCTCCGCGAGCGCGGCCTCGACGAGCCGGAGCGCGGCGGCACGCTCGGCGCCCTCGAGCTGCAGGCGCGGGCCGCGAACCCGCTCATTGCCGCGACCGACGGCCTGCTGCACGAGCTTGATGCGCTGCACGAAGTCCGGCACCACGTCCATGCGCAGCAAGGGCAGGAACCAGCGGTACAGCGCGGCGGCGCGAGCAAGGTCCTTGCGCGCCAGGTGGAAGAGCGCGACGGACTCCTCGGGCAGCGCGTTCACGAGGCCTGCGACCCAGCCGGTTGCCCCCATGGCCACGCCCTCGACCACCATGTCGTCGAGACCGACGAACACGGCGAGCCGGTCGCCGCACAGTGCCTTGATGCCGGTCACCCTGCGCGCATCACCGCTCGACTCCTTCACGGCCGCGAGGTTTGCGTGGTCCGCGGCCAGCTTCGCCACCAGGGCAGGCTTGAAGTCCGCGCCATAGGCGATCGGGTTGTTGTAGAGCATGCAGCCGATGCGCACCGAGCGGATCACGGCGGCCACGTGGGCGAGCGCCTCCCGCGCATCCCCGCTGTGGACATAGGGCGGCAGCACCATGAGGCCGCGGCAGCCGGCCTGCTCGGCCATGCGTGCGAGCGCCACGGCCTCGCGCGTGCTCGCTGCTGCGATGGCCGCGACCACCGGCTTGTCACCGGCGGCGGCGACGCACGTGCGCACCACGGCTTCCTTCTCGGCGAAGGAGAGCGCGGACCCCTCACCCAGCGAGCCGAGCGGGATGATGCCGTCGCAGCCGGTGTCGAGCAGCCAGCGGACGTGGGCCGTGAGGGCCGGGTGGTCGACGTCACCGTCCTCGCGAAACGGCGTGGTGATGGCCGGCAGCACCCCGGCCCAGCGCATGGAACTCATGCCGTTAGCACAACCCAAGCGGCACGGTGGAACAAGGGTCTGCAGTGACCGGCCTCACGGACACGCGGCCCTCACTTCGCGCTGCGTTCGCGCATGTCCTCGAGCAGCAGCCTTGCCTTCCGCTTGTTGTCCTCGGTCTCGAACGTGCCGGCCCGCACCTTGGCCCGCACGAAGCCATCGGGGAACTTCTCGACCCGCACGAACATCCCCTCTGCATCGACCGTGGCCTCGATCGCACTGAGCTTCTTGGCCTCGAGGACGGTGTAGCCCTGGCCGCGCACCGCGTCCTGCGCCACCTGGAACACACGGTCGAGGTCCTGGTGGAAGTCCATCCACGACTCGTTCTTGTCGTAGCTCACGACGCCATAGGCGGCAGCTCCGGCGGCAGCAACCGCAACGATGCATCCCTGGAGCGGAAGGAGGGCGAGCGCGAGGAGCGCTGCACGGGTGACGGCTCTCATGGCGACATTGGAACAGCCACCGGCGGGTGTTGTCCATCGAGGAAGAAGCGGGCGAGGATTTCGGCGGCCTCGTCGACCACGTCAGCCGCCCCGCCGCGCATCCGTGCCGGCAGCCGCAGGTCGTGGTCGGCGTGCGGGACCCAGTGCAGCACCGCAGTGCGCGGCAGGTCCATGGCCCCGACCTCGGTGCGGGTGCCGAACGGGTCGCGCTCGCCCTGCACCACGAGGGCGGGAACCGCACAGGCCGCGAGGTCCTCGAGCCGTGAGCGCTCAGGGTGACGCGGCGGGTGGAACGGGAACCCGATGCAGCCCACGCGCAGGGCTCCCGTCGCCTGCGCTGCCCGACAGGCCACGCGCGCCCCCATCGACTTGCCGAGGAGGCACAGCTCAGCCGGTCCGCGCGGGAGAGCCGCTGCAGCCGCGACCATGCATTCCACCAGCCGCGGCAGGCGCTCGGGCGGTCGCCGCATGCCCGCACGCCGCGCGGCCATGAACGGGAACTCGAAGCGTACGACCTGCAGGCCGTGCGCGGCGAGCCCTGCGGCCACGCGCGCGAGGAATGGATGGTCGCCAGGCGTCCCGGCACCGTGCGCGAACAGCACCCGGCACGTGGCGTCCCCCGGTCCGTCGACCCAGGTCCGCGGCTCACCCATCGTGCTTCGCGGCGCCGCGGTGTGCGGCATCGTGGTGGCGCAGGTGACGCTCCAGCAGGTCGCCGCCGAAGTCGCGTTCGAGGTCGCGCCACACCACGTGCACGTGGTTGGCGCCGTTCTGGGTGTTGTCGTACTCGACCACGAAGTGCGCGCCGTGGATGCGGTAGTAGTGCGCCCTGCCGGGCTCGGTGGAGCCGGCCCAGCCGAAGTGGATCGACTCGAAGCCCGCGGCCTGGATGCGCGCCAGCTCCGCGGCCGCGAACTCGCGGCGCAGGTTGAGCACGTGTTCCGTGACCAGGTTCCAGAGCGCGTTGCGCTGGGGTTCGCGCAGCTCCGA
>JBEATZ010000095.1:0-6820 GCA_041161695.1 Planctomycetota bacterium
GCCCCTGGGTCAGCGTCGTGACCGCGGGCTGCGGCTGCGGCGCAGGTTCGGCGCGGGGCGGGGTCACCGGCCTGAACAGGTCGCCGAAGCCGTCGTTGCCGGCCTCGAGCGGACGCTGCGCCGAGGCGATGTCGCGGCTCGGGCGCGGCTCGGCAACCGAGGTCCCTGGCAGGTTGGTGCTCGCATACGCAGGCACCGCGTCGCCGCCCCAGATGGCGACGCCCAGGATGAGGAAGATCACGAGGCAGAGAACATAGAGTCCGTACTTTTCGAGCTGTCCCATCACAGCCTCCCAGGTTGCAGGTTGAAAGCGGGCGCGGCTGCGTCTGACCTCGCAGCGTTGCCGATGATGCCGATTGCCGACAGGCAGAACAGGATGCTCGTGCCGCCGGAGCTGACGAAGGGGAGGTCGATGCCCTTGGCCGGGGCACAACCGCTGACCACCATGAGGTTCATGGCGGCCTGCATGCAGATCATCAGCGTGAAACCGAAGATGCAGAAGCGGTGGAACGGGTCGCGGGTCTGGACGACCAGCCGGTACCCGACCACCCCGATGACGGTGTAGAGCGCGAGGACGGCCAGGCTGCCCATGTAGCCGAACTCCTCCGCCACCACCGCGAACACGAAGTCGTTCTGGGCCTCGGGCACGTAGCCCATCTTCATCCAGCCCTGACCGATGCCCGCCCCGAACGGACCGCCCGCGGCGATCGCAACCAGGGCCTGGCCGACCTGCGTGCCGGGCTTCACGTCGAGGAAGTCCGTGAGCCGACCCACCACGTAGTCGTGGCGCGTCGCGAGGGCGATGAAGCCGATGATGCCGGCTGCCGCGAACGGCGCGAAGTGCAGGAAGCGCACGCCCGCACACAGCGACATGCAGGCAGCGAGGGCGAAGGCGATGAGGGCGTTGCCGTGGTCGGGCTGCAGGAACAACCCGCCGCAGAGCAGGAACGCGCAGCCCATGGAGGGCAGGAAGCCGCGTACGAAGGTGCTGACGCCCGTGCCCACGCGAGCGAGCACGCTGGCGATGGCGATCACCATGAGGAAGCGCGCGAACTCCACCGGCTGGAAGCTGTAGCCGGCGACCTGCAGCCAGCGGTAGGCGCCGTTGACCGGGTCGCCGACGAGGCGCGGCAGGTAGCAGAGCATGGCGCCGACGAAGAAGGCCGGCAACGCGAGCCTGCGGATCGTGGCGAGCGGCGTGATCGTGAAGAACAGGAAGCCGACGAGGCCGACCAGCAGCTTGGTGCCCTGCGATTTCATGGCTCCGAGCGACCCGGTGGTCTCCGTGGGACCGCTCACCGAGACCGCCGTGGCGAGTCCGAGGCAGCAGAGCGCGACGACGGCCAGCATGAGCCAGTCGAGTTCGCGCACGTGGCGCCTGTTGGGCATGGGGATGGAGGTCATCAGCGCACCTTGAAGAGGGCCAGGCTGGTGAGTGCGAGCAGCGCGGACACGACCCAGGTGCGGACCACCACGCGTGTCTCGGGCATGCCGCCGAACTGGAAGTGGTGGTGCAGCGGCGCGCAGCGGAACACGCGCTTGCCGCGCAGCCGGAACGAGGCCACCTGGATCATCACGCTGAGTGCTTCGGCGACGAACACGCCGCCCACGACGAGGAGCACGAGTTCGGTGCGGCTCACGATCGCCGCATAGCCGAGTGCGCCGCCGAGACCGAGGCTGCCGACATCCCCCATGAACACGAGCGCGGGAGCGGCGTTGAACCAGAGGAAGCCGAACGCAGCGCCCAGCAGCGCGGCCATCATCACCAGCAGTTCGCCTGCGCCCGGCACGTGGGCGATGAGCAGGTACTCGGACCAGTCGACGCGACCCACTGCATAGGTGATGCCTGCATAGGCGATCGCGCTGGTGGCGATGCAGCCGGTTGCGAGTCCGTCGAGTCCGTCCGTGAGGTTCACGGCGTTGGCCGAGCCGGTGAGCACCAGCACGCAGAGCAGCAGGAAGGGGATGCCGCCCAGCACGGTGAGGTTCAGGGCGACGTCCTTGAAGAACGGCAGGTACAGGTGCGGGCCCCCTGCAGATCCCTCGAGGGCCGCCGGGCCGAGCAGCCACGCGGCGACGAGGAGCGCCGCAAGGGTGAGCGCGCCCTGCTTCTGCGTCTTGCTGATGCCGCGCTTGGCGGGATTGTGCAGCTTGACCCAGTCGTCCCAGAACCCGACGGCCGCGAAGCCTGCAACCAGCACGATGCCGGGCAGGGAGAACCGGTTGGCGCCATCGAAGCGCATCCACAGCAGGCAGGACAGCAGCAGTCCGCCGACCACGAACACGCCACCCATCGTGGGCGTGCCCTTCTTGTGCGCGTGCAGTTCCTCGAGCTTCTGCGAGCCGGTCCCGTCGATGCGCTCACCGATGCCGAGGCTGGAGAGCCAGCGGATCACGCGCGGGCCGAACAGCACCGCGAGCAGGAAGGCGGTGATGGCGGCGCCCGCAGCACGGAAGGAGAGGTAGCCGAACAGTCGCCCGGCATCGGCCCCGAACAGTGCTGCGAGTTCGTGGAACATCGTTCAGTTTGCCTCCGCGGACACGCCACCACCGCCGACGGCGATGGAGGTCACGAGTCGGTCCACCAGGCGGTCGAGCGCCACCCGGCGCGACGCCTTGCACAGCACCCTGTCGCCCGCGCGCACCATGGCGCGCAGCGCATCGTGCGCCTCGGCCACGTCGCGGCAGGCCACGACCCGTGCTGCGGGCATCCCTGCGGCGATCGCGCCGTCGCGGATCGGGCTCGCGCCCTCGCCCACGCACACGAGGTGGTCCATGCGCTGACGCACCACCTCGGCGCCGAGTTCGCGGTGCAGTTGCTCGCTGGCGCTGCCGAGTTCGAGCATCTCACCGAAGACCGCGATCCTGCGCCCGCCGCCGGCCATCCCTGCGAGGGCCTGCAGGCCCGCGCGCGCCGACTGCGGGTTCATGTTGTAGGTGTCGTCGAACACCGTCACGCCGCCAGCGACCTTGGGTTCGAGCCGGCGCGATGCGGGCGGAACCGTGGCGAGCACCTGGAGGACCTGATCCTCGGGAACGCCCATCTCGCTCGCCGCGGCGATGACGAACAGTGCGTTGTAGACGTTGTGCGTGCCGACGCGGGGGATCGTCACCGGACGATGGCCCTGCAGCAGGAACGACGTGCCCATCGCGTGGAACTGCACGTTGGTGGCGTACCAGTCCGCAGGCTTGTCGATCGCGACGAACTGGACGCGGGCCTTCGTGAGTCCCGCCATCAGCTTCACGTTGGGGTCGTCTGCGTTGAGGATGCAGAGGCCCGCCTCGCCCACCGAGCGGGGCAGGTCGGCCTTCTCGCGGGCGACGCCATCGATCGACCCGAGGCCGGCGAGGTGCGCGGCCGCCACGCAGGTCACGATGGCGACGTCAGGGCTCGCCACGGCGGCGAGCGAGGCGATCTCGCCGGGTGCGTTGGTGCCGATCTCCACCACCGCAGCACGGGTCTCGGGCTGCACCTGGAAGAGCGTGATGGGCACGCCGACCTGGTTGTTGAACGACGCGGGGGAGCGCACCGTCTCCATGGCCGAGGCCAGCACGCTGCCGAGCCATTCCTTGACGGTGGTCTTGCCACAGGAGCCGGTGATGCCGATCACGCGCGCGCGCTGGCGACGACGGTGCTCCGCAGCCAGCCGCAGCATTGCGTCGGTCGTGTCGGTCACGCGCACGACGAACGGCGCGGTTTCCGCGCGGTCGAGGCCGCCGAGTTCGTGCAGGGGCACGCTCACCAGCAGGCCACGGGCGCCCTTGCGCACCGCATCGGCGCAGTGCGCATGGCCATCGTGGTTGTCGCCGCGGAGTGCGACGAAGAGTTTGTTCGCGCAGTCCTGACGGCTGTCCGTGACGATGGTCTCTGCCGTGCGGCCGCGCTGCAGCACCTCGCCGCCGGTGATGCGGGCGACGGTGGCAGCGGTGAGCCAGGAAGCGGCACCGGTGTTGCGGGACATGGCGATGGCCTTCGAGCGGCTGCGTGATGAGTTCAGCGGGGCAACCATCCGCCCCCCTTGGCTGCCAGCGCGCGGCCGGCCTCCTGGCGATCGTCGAAGGGCACCGTGGTGCCCTGGAAGATCTGGTAGTTCTCGTGGCCCTTGCCCGCGATCAGCACGGTGTCGCCCGGCTTCGCCTCGGCCACCGCGGCGCGGATCGCCTCGCTGCGGTCCGTGACGCGCAGCCACGGCACCTGGGCGCCGGCCATGCCCTCCTCGACCTGGTCGAGGATGGCCTCAGGATCCTCGTCGCGAGGGTTGTCGCTGGTGAGCACCGCGAGGTCGGCCCACTTGGCCACGGCACGCGCCATGAGCGGCCGCTTGGTGCGGTCGCGGTTGCCACCGCAGCCGAACACCACGATCAGGCGACCCTCGACGATGCCCTTGAGGCATGCACAGATCTTGTCGAGGGCATCGGGCGTGTGGGCGTAGTCGACGAACACGCGGACGCCCTCGTCGCGCATGCCGCGCGGGGCCTCGACGAGTTCGAGCCTGCCGGGCACCGGGCGCACGTCCTCGAGCGCCGAGGCAACGGTCATCTCGCTCACGCCCAGTGCCAGCGCCGCGCCGGCGGCAGCCAGGGCGTTCTGCACGTTGTGCGGACCGATGAGGCCGAGGAACACCTCGGTGCGCATGCCGGGGAGCACGAGGTCGAACCGCGTGCCGTCTGCGCTGTACACGAGGTTCTCGGCGCGGATGTCACCCTTGCCCCTGGTGCCGTACCAGAGGGCCTGCACCGAGCTGCCCATCACGGCGGCCATGCGGCGCGAGGCAGGATCGTCGACGTTGAGCACGGCCGTCGTCCCGGGCTCCAGCATCTCGAACAGCCGGGCCTTGGCGGCCGCATAGCCATCCATGGTCTTGTGGTAGTCGAGGTGGTCCTGGGTCAGGTTGGTGAACACGCCCACGGCGAAACGCACGCCGCGCACGCGCTGCTGGTCGAGGCTGTGGCTGCTCACCTCCATGACGCATGCGCTGGCATGGCGGTCGGCCATCTCGCGCAGGTAGCCCTGGATCCGGATCGGGTCGGGCGTGGTGTTGGTCGCCGGGATGCGACGGCCACCGAACTCGTAGGCGATGGTGCCCAGCAGGCCCGTCTGGCGGCGATCCGCCTGGAGGCAGGCGCGTGCCAGGTGGGCCGTCGTGGTCTTGCCGTTGGTGCCGGTGATGCCGACCACCGAGACCGCGCGGGACGGATCCCGGTAGTAGTGACGCGCTGCGTCGGCGAGCGCCGCACGGCAGTCGTCCACCACCAGCACGGGACAGCTCACGGCCAGCGGCTCCTCGGCCACCACGGCCACGGCGCCGCGCGCCACGGCCTCGGCCGCGTACTTCGCACCGTCGCCTGCGGCGCCGCGGATCGCGAAGAAGAGGTTGCCGGGCCGCACGTCCTGCGAGTGGAAACCGAGACCGTCGATCGCGACGTCGCGAAAACGAAGGACCTCGCGCGGCTGCAGCAGATCGCGCAGCTCGCGCAGACGCACCAATCCCTGACCGGACGGTAGTCCGGACGGATAGAACAACTCAGTCATCACCGCCCTGCCTGCCTTCGTTCTGGAGCCCCTCAGCTCCAGCCTGTTCACCAGGTGCCACACTGACCTGCGGTTCCTGGCGCAGCCGCCGCTGTTCCTCCATGCGCAACGCATGCAGCAACAACCGGATGGCTGGCGGCGCAGCATAGCTGCCACCGTAGAACCGCGCATTACCTTCCTTCTGCAGAACGCACACCGCGAGGTAACGCGGGTTGTTTGCAGGAGCGAAGCCGACGAAGCTCGCATTGCGAACCTCGAGTTTTCCCTTGCCCTTGACCACCGTGCTCGACACCGCAGTACCGGTCTTGCCGGCGACCAGTCCGTGGAGCTCGATGCCTTCTTCCTTCTCGAAGCGGTCGCGCACGAAGCGACCCGTGGCGCCCTCGTCCGCGCTGAGCACGTCGGTCAGGGCGGCCGTGACCGCCTCGATGGTCGCGGGATCCAGCTCGCGGGGCCGGTTGTCGGTGTCGACCGGCGCAACGGCCGAGTCGCCGAGGTCGACGGAGCGGTACAGCTTCAGGTCCGACTGGCGACCGCGCAGCATCGACAGGTAGGCGCGTGCCACCTGCATGGCGTTGACCTGCAGTTCGTAACCCTGGCTGAAGGAACTGAGCGACCAGCGCCGGAACTGCGTCTCGGGCTTCGGTGCGAAGCTGTCCTTGTGATGACCACCCACCTGCTCGTGCACGAGGCCGAGGTCGAGGGAACGACCGAAGCCGTGGTAGCGGAACCAGTCCTGCCACTGGTCCTTGGAGAGCTTGGCGCCGACCTTGACCGCGCCGATGTTGGAGCTGTTGACGAGGGCCCAGTGCGGGGACACCACGCCCACGGCATGGTCATCGCGCACCCGGCGACCGGTCTCCTCGACCACGCGCTCGTGGTGCTGGCCGGACGAGGTGCAGTCGATGCTCTCGTTCCAGTCGAGGCCGCCCTTCTGCAGCGCCCAGGCGAAGACCAGGGGCTTCACGATCGAGCCGGGCTCGTACAGCGCCTGGTAGGGCGCCACCTGCGCCAGCTTGGGGTTGGGCTCGTCCCGGTGGAACGAGGCCATGGCGAGGACGTCGCCGGTCTGGACGTCCACCAGCAGGAGCGAACCCCACTGCGGCAGCGTGACCTTGCCGGTGGCGGCGCGCGTCGCAGCCTGGCGGTCCAGCTCGCGGCATGCAGCACGCTGCAGTTCGAGGTCGACGGTCGTGTGCAGCATGGCCGCCGGTGACGGCAGCTCGGCAGGACCGGTCCAGTAGTAGCGCTGGCCCACGTCCTGCATGACCGTGCGCGCACCCGACT
>JBEATZ010000216.1:0-4093 GCA_041161695.1 Planctomycetota bacterium
GCTGGTCACTTCGCGGTACAGGGCGAGCGAGCGCTCGCAGGCGGTCACGGCCTCGTCGATGCGTCCGAGGCGTGCGAGGATGGCGGCGATCCTGCGGTTGGCGCGCGCCGTCTGCTCGCGCAGCGACTCGCTGCCGGCATTGTCCGCGGCGAACTGGTCGTAGAAGGAGAGCAGTTGCTCCAGCATCGCCACGTCGCGCGCGCTCACGGCACTGCGCACGACGGCAGCGCCCTCATCGGCCTGCAGGTCGTCGTCGACGGCCTCGAACGGGTCCGGGCCGCTGATGGTGTCGAACAGTTCCTCGAACGCGCCGAGCGCCAGCGCGAGGTTGTCGTTGGCCCGGTCGGTTTCCTTGCGTGCGATGCGCGCGCTGTCCACGGCCTTCGTGCGCGCCTGCTCGGTCGCGATGTAGGAGGTCCAGCCGACGACGGCCGCAACCAGCACCGCGAGCGCAGCGCCAGCGGTGGCGGCGGCAAGCGCCCGGTTGCGCATGCACCAGCGCCACAGTTCCTGCACGGCACCGAGCGGCCGCGCCAGGATCGGTTCGCCGGCGAGGAACCGTCGCAGGTCCTCGGCGAGCGCCGCAGCACTGGGGTAGCGGTCGCCCGGCGCGAGCGCCATGGCCTTGGCGGCCACGACGGCAAGGTCCCGGGGGACGCCCGGCACCACTTCGGCGAGCGGCCGCAGGTTCCCCTCGCGGATGCGCGCCATCAGCTCTGCACGGCTCGCGCCCCGAAACGGCGGCTCCAGTGCGACGAGCTCGTGGAGCGCGACGCCCAGCGCGTAGACCTCGCTGCGCACGTCGTAGTGGCCCGTGAACTGCTCGGGCGCCATGTACTGCGGGGTGCCCAGCACGTCACCCGACAGCGTGAGCGTGTCCTCGGCCAGCGCCTTGGCGAGGCCGAAGTCGGTGACCCACACGTGGTTGCCGTGCTCCAGCAGCAGGTTGGAGGGCTTCACGTCGCGGTGCAGCACGCCTTGTTCGTGCGCACCGTGCAATGCGGAGGCAGCCTGCTCGATGGCATGGGCCGCGAACCGCGCGCGCTCGACCGTGGGCAGCGCGGTGGCGGCAGCGGCGGTGCGCTGTGCGGAGATCCACTGGTCGAGGCCGCCGCCGTCGATGAACTGCATCGCGTAGTAGTGGATGCCCTCGTGCTCGCCGCTGCCGAACACGGGCACGATGTGCGTGTGGTGCAGCTTCGACGCAGCCTGCGCCTCCCGGCGGAACCGGTCGAGCTTGCGTCCGGACCCGCCGGTGGCCTGCGGCAGCACCTTGAGCGCCACCCTGCGACCCAGCGACTCCTGCACCGCCTCGAACACCACGCCCATGCCGCCGCGCCCCACCTCGCGCACGATGCGGTACTCGCCGAGCCGCTCGAGTTGCGGCACCTGCAGGGCGGCAGCGGAGTTGGTTGCCGTGCTGCGCCGCTCCTTCGCCTGCTCGAGTGCGAGCAGGGTGGGCAGGAGCACGCGAAGGCCCTCGGCATGCGCGGGATGCAACGCGCAGAAGGCCTCGACGTCCGCAACGCCGCCGCTGCGCACCGAGCGCAGGAACTCCTGCGACAGGGCGTCGAGCGGGTCCAGTTCGTCGCCGTCCGCGCTCACGACACCTCCCCCAGCAGGCCGCGCAGCCGCGTGAGCGCCCGCACGTAGCGGTTGCTCGCGGCGTTCTCCTGGATGCCGAGCACCTCGGCGGCCTCCTTGTTGCCGAGTTCCTCGAAGTGGCGGAGCACCAGCACCTCTCGGTCGATGGGATCCATCTGCTCCAGGGCGGCCTCGACCTTCTGCACCATGTCGGCGCGCGCGGCCACCTGGCTCGGCGAGGTCATCGATGCCACGAACATCGAACTCCAGGCCCCCGACGCAGCAGGCGCCGCCTCCCTGCCGGCCGCGCGCCGGGCCGCCCCCACGTGGTGGCGGAACAGGTCGACCAGCACCTGCTGGGCAATCATGCGCAGCCAGAGCAGCACCGAACCGCGCTCCGGACTCCACGTGCCCATGCGCTGGGCGGCTGCGAGGTAGACCTCCTGCAGCACGTCGTCGGGATCGAGCCGTCCTGCGAGCCGGGGGTCGAGGCGCACCTCGATCATGCGCCGCAGCCGGGCGCGGTGGTGCTCGAACACCGGTGCGAGCGCGAGAGCGTCGCCCCGGGCGAGGCGGTCGAGGAGTTCGGCATCGGGCTCGGCTGGGTCGGTCACGCGCATGCACGATACGCGGAAACCACTGGGACTCCCACGAGACGAATCCGTGACGCCCCGCGGGTTCAGTCCGCGGTCCGGCGCTGCGCGAACATCCAGCCGATCGCGCCCTCGGCACCGTATGCCTGCCGCCAGCTGTCGTGTCCGACCCCGGCAAGCTCCTCGTGCCGCACGTCCATGCCGGCAGACTGCATGGCCTCGGCCATCTGCCGCGAGCGGACCGCGGGCACCACCTTGTCCGCGGCGCCGTGCCAGATCCACGTGGGCAAACCGCGCAACCGCTCCACCGAGGCCGGGTCGCCGCCGCCGCACACCGGCACCATGGCCGCGAACCGCCCGGGCATCCGCATCGCGAGGTCGAACGCGCCGTAGCCGCCCATCGACAAGCCGGTGAGGTACACGCGGTCGGGATCGACGGGATGTTCGGCCAGCACCCGGTCGAGCGCCGCCATCACCGCGCGCAGTGCACGGCTCGGCTCCGCGGGCAGCGGCGAGGACACGGTCGCGGCCCACGGCACGTCCACCCACGTCTCGTCGGCAGGGCACTGCACGGCCAGCAGGTAGCAGGGGAACTGGGAGCGCATCGGCTCGCCCGCCATGCCGAGCGGCAGCCAGGTCAGTTGCCTCGTGTTGTCCGTGCCGCGCTCGCCGGCGCCGTGCAGGAACACGACGAGCGGCATGCGCGCCTCGGACATGCGGGACGGGAGCAGCAGTTGGAACGGATAGGAACGCCCGTCGACCTCGGTTGCAGAGCCCTGGAACACGGTTTGCCCTCCGGTTGCCTGCACGGGGGTCGTGCACGCGGCAGCGAGCATCAGCATCGGGACGTACAGGCGCATGGGTGCATTGTGCCTCCGCAGGGTTCTGGCGCCATGGCGGGCACGCGCCCTTGGATCCACGTGGGAGCGCGGGTAAGGGAACAGCGTGCTGCTCTTCCTGCTGCTCTACGTCCTCCTGCAGATGGGTATCGGCGTGCTCGTCTCACGCCGCGTGCGCACCGAGGACGACTACCTCGTCGCAGGGCGCAGCCTCGGCCCCGCGCTGGTCACCTGCAGCCTCTTCGCCACGTGGTTCGGTGCCGAGAGCTGCCTCGGTGCGGCGGGCACCGTGTACGACGAGGGCATCAGCCACCTGTCGGCAGAGCCGTTTGCCTACGGGCTGTGCCTGGTGGTGATGGGACTCTTCTACGCGGTGCCGCTCTGGCGCAGGGGCATCACGACGCTCGCCGACCTGTTCCGCAAGCGCTATGGCGCGGGGATCGAGACGCTTGCAGCCGTGTTGCTCATCCCCACCTCCGTCCTGTGGGCCGCGGCACAGGTGCGCGCCTTCGGCCACGTGCTGCACACCAACGGGGACGGCTGGATCTCCGTGGAAGCAGGGATCCTCGTCGCCACGCTGGTGGCCGTGGTCTACACGGGCGCGGGCGGCTTGCTCGCGGACGTGATCACCGACGTGGTGCAGGGCGGCGCCCTCGTGCTCGGGCTGATCGTCCTCTTGTGGGGCGCAATCGAACACGTGGGCGGCATCGAACGCGCGGCAGAGGTGATTGCCGCGCGCCCCGACCTCGGTGTCTCCAGCGCCGGCTTCCTGCACACCCTCGAGGCGTGGATGCTGCCGCTCGCAGGGTCGGTGGTCGCGCAGGAGGCAGTTGCGCGTGCCCTGGCTGCCCGCAACCCGCAGATCGCGCGGCGCGGCGCGGTGACCGGCGGCCTGCTCTACGTGGCCGTGGGCATGATCCCGGTGACGCTCGGGCTTCTCGGGCCCACGCTCGTGCCCGAACTCGACGGCGGGGACACCGAGCAACTGCTGCCGACCCTCGCCGCGCGATCTGCGGGTTGCGGGCTGCCAGGGCACGCGCAACTGCCTCCTGCGCGACCACCGACCCTGCGAGCGGC
>JBEATZ010000234.1:0-3671 GCA_041161695.1 Planctomycetota bacterium
GTCTACAGCCTCGTGGCCGCGCACCGCGGATACGTGCGCCCTGCCGGCGAGTGGAACTTCGAGGAGGTCACCGTGCAGGGCAGCCGCGTGAAGGTCGTCCTCAACGGCACCACGATCGTCGACACGGACGTGGCCAAGGCCACGCCTGCGGAGGGCAAGGAGCACAAGGGCCGCAGCCGCACGGAAGGGCACTTCGGCTTCGCCGGGCACGACGACCCGGTCGAGTTCCGCGAGGTCGCGATCCGCAGGCTGTGAGGCTCAGCGCAGGCGCACTTCGCTGCCGGCGCTCGCCGCGATGCCGCCGGGGCTGACCGTGTCCTGCACGAAGCCCTGGAAGTACAGGTACAGGCCCACCAGCGACTGGTTGTTGGGGATGCTGGTGCGCCAGGTTGCGTAGCCCGGCTGTCCGGCGGTGCCCTGCAGCGGCAACAGCACGCCGGTTGCCGTCGTCCCGAGGTGGATGGGCAGCGTGCCGACGAAGGCGGGTGGCGTGAAGGCATCGAGGGCGAAGCCCAGGAAGCCGAGGCCGCCGCCCGTGCCGCCGGTGAGGCCGACCTGGTAGCCGACGCTGCCGGGGAACGCCGGCTGGTGGTCGATCAGGGCGGGCATCGTGGCGCCTGCGAGTCCCGGCGACAGCGTGCGGGGGCCGAAGCGGCTGCCGCGCAGCATCGGGTGGTCGAAGGGCGGCAACCCCTGGGCGACGCGCGGGTCGGTGAGCGCGTTCTGCACGAAGTCCTCGATGAGCAGCATGTCGTTGAGGGACACGCCGTTCTGGTTGAGGGGCACGAGGAAGGTGGACAGGTTGTCGCGGAAGCTGCCGCCGCCCGCGAGGTACAGGTTGACCATCGAGTGCGGGTTCGTGCCGCCGGCCGGGTCTCCGAGTGCGGGCATGGACCCGTCGTGCAGCATGGCAGGCCGCAGGCCCGCGTTGCGCAGGCTCGGCGTCTTGAACGCGCCGCGGTCGGGCATCGCCTGCGACACGTTCATGCGGCCCGGATCCTCCTGCCACGGGCGGATGCCGAGGTTGTGGTAGAAGTCGTCGGAGAAGAATGGCGGCGTGTGGCAGAGGCCGCAGCGCCCGTTGCCCTGGAACAGGTTCCAGCCCTGCACCTGCTGCGGCGTCATGGCAGCAGCGTTGCCGGCCATGAAGCGGTCCCAGGGCGTCTGGTCGGGATTGAGCGTGCGCTGGTAGCTCGCCAGGGCGAAGGCGATGCGCCTCGCGGTGATGGCGCTGTCGCCGAAGGCGCTGGCGAACAGCGCCGGGTAGGTGGGATGGGCAGCGAGGCCTGCCGCGATGTCCGGTGTGAGGTTGGTGGCGAGGCGCAGCGGCTCGATGCGCTGCAGCTTGGCGCGCACGTCGTTCCACGTCCTGCCGTCGTGGCCCATCTCGACGGTGCTGAGGATGGGGCCGAGGGACTGGCTCTCGAGCCCGCCGCCGAAGGCGATGGCGACCGTCTGGGTCTCGGGGTCGGTGAACACGGTGCTGGCGCGGCCGTCCCAGAACAGTTCGGCGTGGTGCGCGGCGCCAACGGCCGAGTTGCTGGACCTGCCCGTGACCTGGGTCTGCAGGCCGAAGGTGGGCACGGGCGCGAAGTCGCCCGCGGCATTGCGGTGCACGACGCCGAGCGAGCCGCGGATGTCATCGGCAGTGCCCACGAGGCCGTCGGCGCCGGGGTTCACGGGCTGGTTGGGGCGCCGTACCCTGCCGTCGCTGCCGCCGTGTTCTGGCTGGTGGCAGCTGGCGCAGGCCATGGTGTCGTCCGAGGAGAGTTGCTCCTCCCAGAACAGGATCTTGCCGAGCAGGGCCTTCTGGGGCGTGAGCGGGTTCTCCACTGGAACCGGCGCCGGGGGGAGCTGTGCCCGCAGGCCGGTGTCCGCGGACCCGAGGAGGCATGCCACGTGTGCGCCCAGCAGGAACAGGAACCCGTGCGTGTGCTTCATGGTCGGACCGCCTCGTGTCGTGCCACCAAGTGTAGTCCATGGGACGCGCGGAGGAAGGCGTGCGGTTCCCGGGTCGGGCAATGTTGCAACCTGGCGGTTCGGGGTGCGAAGCGCCGATGGGGCGGGCGCTGGGACGCTCATCCGCCGAAGAGCTGCGTCCAGTGCGTCTCACTGCGGCCGAGTCCGGTGCGTGCATGGCCGCCCATCATGTTGACGTGGTGTCCCGGGCTGTGCCACCACGCCTCGATCGCGCCTGCGCCATGCGACTGGCCCCAGGCAATGTTCTCTGCCGAGGCGCTGGTGCCCGCAGCGGCCGCGCGCTCCCCGAACGTGCGCTTGCCGGGCAGGGGCGACTCATGGCTGAAGAACCCGAGCTTGCGCATGTCCTCGGAGTGGGTGCGGGACGCATCGCCGAGCTTCGGGTCGATGGCCACGGCAGGCCTGCCCATGGCGATGCGGATGCGGTTGAGCAACTCGGTCCCGGCGAACTCCTCGGGATCGGTGGTGGCGGCGAGGGTCTGGTTGCGCAGCAGCACCTGGCTGTCGCGGCCCGGCAGCGGCATCGAGGCGAGTGCCAGCGTCCTGCAGGATGCGTCCAACTCGGTTTCGATGCCCGGCACGGGTTCCAGTTGGACGAACTTGTCCACGTGCTTGCGGCCCGCGGGGTCGATGTCCGCCACCTGCATGGCGCGCAGGTAGAGGTCGAACCAGGCGCCGAGGTCGGCATGGGCCGCGCGCAGCGAGCTTGCCGCGTGCGCGAGGTCGGGATGGGCCGCGAACACGGCTCTTGGGTCCAGCAGCACGAGTTCCATGAGCTCGGCGCGGATCGGGTCGAGGTCCTTCACGATCCGGTCCTTGGTGGGTTGGCCCTCGCGGTAGACGGCTGCCGCCTGCTCGCGCAACTGCTCGATGCGCTTGGTGCGTGCCTTGTCGTGCAACTGGCGATGCACCTTCGGCACGGCCTTCGCGAACGCGGCACGGAACCGCTCGAGGTCGCGCTGCCAGTCCCGGCGGCGTTGCTCGGTGCTGGTGCGCGCCGTGTCGAACAAAGCGATGGATCCTGCGAGACCGCGCACCATCAGCTCCGCTGCGATCGGCTCGCGCGTTGCCGCATCCGTGGCAGGGTCCTTCAGCCGCATCTGCAGCTGCAGGATCGTGGGCGGGGGCGCCGGATCCTGTGCCTGCGGCAGGGCTGCCGGAGCGAGGAGGAGCATGGCGCAGGCGCTTGCGCGCAGCGAGCGGATCGGTTTCATCCCTTGCGCTGCGGCTTGGCGGATGCGGGGGGTGTCCAGTCCGGGTTCTTGTTGAGCCACCGTTGCCAGTCCTCGAAGGAACGGTGGTTCTGCCCGGTCAGGGTGGCGAGGGTGCCCTGCCAGCGGGCCCGGACCCTGCCGAGCGTGGCACGGGCGTTCTGCGGCCCGAAGTTCACCGGTGCGCCCGGGTTGTTGTTGTCGGGGACCGACGATTTCGACTCGAGTTCGCCCCAGCGGACGAGCAACCGCTTCACCACGTCGCGGCGCTGTCGCAGTTCCATGTCCTTGTGGTACCCGAGCGCGCCGCCCCCGGCCGCCATGATGTCGTCCTCGGGCGAGCGCAGTGCCTGCTCCAGCAGCCACTCCACCTGCTTCGGGTCCTGGGTCCTGCCGAGGTTGTCGATGAGCGTCGCCCGGAACCGCACGTAGTCGCGGCCGAAGCGGCTGTCCTCGGCGGCCTTGCGGAGTTCCTTGGCG
>JBEATZ010000239.1:0-3697 GCA_041161695.1 Planctomycetota bacterium
TGGTAGTTCACGGCGTTGTCGCCGCGGATCGCCGTGTACCGCCAGGCCGCGAGGGCCACCACCACCAGCAACAACACCTGTTCCTTGCGAAGGCTCACGACGACTTCTCCTGCTCGCGGAACGCGATGCCCACGAGCGTGCCCTTGACGGTCACCGGCTCGCCGCTGCGCGTCGGCTGGGTCATCACCAGGGACTCGATCACGAGCGTGCGGCCCTGTTGCCGGCACTTCTCGAGGAACAGCGCCGCGGTCGCGCCGTCGCACAGGAAGGTGAAGCTCAACCGCTCCTGGTCGAGCAGTTCGCGCAGGTCCACCTCGCCCGGCTTGAGCGAGCGGATGGAACTGCGACCCTGGCGCTTGTCCTCCAGCCGCAGGCTCTCGATCGACTCGAGCCCCAGGGCGTCCGGGTCCGCGGCACGAACCTCCTGGTGCGCCGCGTAGAGGCGCTTCACGGTCTCGTCGAGGACGTCGAGTCCCACGAGCACCGAGCGGATGCCCTCCGCGTCGACCGGCACCGGCCACACGATGTTCTTGTCGAGCACCGCGACGTCGAGGCGGCCTGCCTCCTGCGTGATCGACTGCTTCAGCGAGCGCCCCACCTGCGCAAGGTAGTCGTCCGGCGCCATCGACTGGCCGGCCAGCACGTACTTCGCCTGCGGCGCGAACGCGAGTTCGGCGCGCAACCGCGCGAGTTCGTCCTTCAGGCCCGCCGATTCCGCCTGCGCGGCGCGCAGCGCGGCGTCGTTGAAGAGTTCGTCGGCGCCGCTGCCGGCGGCAAGCCGCGCCTGCGCGCGCACCGCCACCGGGTCGTAGATCGAGCCCACGATGGCGGAACCGATGAAGTACACCACGAGGCCGAGGCCGCAGCCGGCGAGCCAGCGCTTGTTCTCCTGGACAAAGGAACCAACGTCCATCACTTCGCTCCCTCGGGTGCCTGCTTCGGGGCGGATGCCGCGGCTTGCAGGTCGATCGTGAACTGGAACTGGGCCGTGCTGCCGGTGCCGGGCGGCGACGTGAACGTCACACCCTCGCGCGGCAGCAGCGGGTTGCCGCGGAAGTCCCTGGAGAACTGCAGCAGGGCCGCACCGACGTCGACGCCGCCGAGTTCCTTGCCCGCGCCCTCGATGAGCACCTGGGGCTTGCGGTCCCTGCCGCTGCCGCCCTTCGCACCCACCTCGAACTTGCGCACCCAGAACTCCTGCGGCAGGTGCGCCTGCAGCGCGCGCAGGGCGCGCACCGCGCCGTGGAGCGGCATGGCCGTCGCCTGCAGGTGTTCCACCAGCGCGCGGTCCTTCGCGTTCTCCACAACGAGCGCAGTCGCCTGCTCGTCGAGGCCGGTGGCCTGCGACTTCTGGCGCTTCACCTTCGCGAGCATCACGTTCGCGGCCTCCACCTCGGCCTTGCCGGTGTTGACCTGCACCACGAGCAGCACCGCGGCGATGGCCACGGCACCGATGTTGAAGACGGTGCGCTCGGCGAAGCGCTTCCGCTTGCGCACGGCATCCGGCAGGATCTCGAGCGCATACAGCGTGTCGTCGAGCCGGGCCGCTGCGAGCCCGAGGGCAACCACGGCCTCGCTGCGGTGCTGCTGCAGCAACTCGGCATCCGCGGCAGGCAGCGTGCTGAGGTCGAGGTTGGCGAACGGGTCGAACGCATCGACCGGGCAACGCAGCGCCTCGCGCAGCATCGCCCGCAGCCCGCGCAGGTTGGCGCTGCCGCCGGCGACGAGCACCTTGTCGAGCTTCAGGTCGGCGAGCTTGGTCTGTGCCTTGCAGAAGGCGAGCGAGGACTGGATCGCGGCGACGATGGCGTTGGCCGCGCCGCCCGCTGCCATGGTGACCTTCTCCGCCTGACCCGATGCGAACCGGCCCCGGCTCGCGGGATCGAGGTCCAGCAGTTCGTGCTTGAGCGACTGCGCCTTCTCGGCGGAGACGTTGAACGCGCCGGCGATGGCGTCGTCGAGCACCTTGCCGCCGCCCGAGAGGTTGCGGGCGAAGAGCAGGTCGACGCCCTTCACGAGGGCGATGTCGATCGTCTCGTGGCCGATGTTGGCGAGGCACACCACCGCGTCCTCCTCCACCGGGCCGCACTTGAGGTAGGCGTTGTAGAGCGCGATGCAGTTGGGGGTGAACCCGTCCACCGAACCGCCGGCCTGCTTCGCGAAGCCGCCGAGCCGTTCGAGGGCCTCGTCCTTGGCAAGCGCGAGCAGCACCGTGTCGATGCCGGCCTCTGGGTCCTGCGGCGGCAGCAGGTTGTAGTCGGCAGAGAGCGAGCCGCCCGACTGCTGCGCGAGGTCCTGGATCTCCAGGTCCATCAGGTTGCGCAGCTGCCAGTCGGGGGTCGGCGGCACCTGGCTGTAGCGCAGGTTCATGTCGCGCCCCGCGATGCCGCAGACCGAGCCCTTGAGGCCGATGCCGGCACCGGCGACGGCTCCCGGGTCGACTTCGCTCACGGCGAAGCGTTGCAGTTGGATCCCCGCCTTCGTGGCACGCGCGGCGAGCACCTTCACGGTGTGGCTGCCGATGTCGATTGCGACGGTCTTCGAAGCCATGGTCACTCCTCCTTCTCCGCCGGAGCGGCTGGCAGCCTGTCCGCGTAGTCCTTGACCACCTTGGCGAGTGCATCCTGGCCGGAGGACTGGAGTCCCTCGGCGAGTTCCACCAGGCGCGCACGCCGCTCCGACGCACGCGCGCCATCGATGGCCTGCAGCTTGCCGGCCGCGCGCTGCCGCAGTTCGCCGAGCGATGCGGCATCGGCGAGGTTGCGCTCGCCGTAGGCCGTGGCAATCGCATCGAGCTCCTCCAGCACGCGGGCGAAACCGCCTCGAGTCTCGAAGAACTCGGACTCACCCAGGTCCTTGCGGAGGGTCTCGAGGCGCACGTTCACCTGCTCCAGCAGCTGCTGGCGCAGTTCCTGTGCAGCCGTGAGTTCCTCGACGTCGTGCGGCACCGTGCGCACGAGCTCGCGCAACCGGTCGAGGGCGGCGCCGGGTTCGGCAGACGCCTCCTTGCGGGCGGCGCCCAGCAACTCGGTGGCGCGGCTGCGCTCGGCACGGAAACGCACGCGCAGTTCGGTCGCGGTGGCGGGGACCGACAGCGAGAACACGCCGTTGGCCGTGCGGACCCGCGACTCGACCGGGGCATCGAACCCGATGAGGCATCGCGTGCGCCTGCCGCCGAGGAGCAGTTGCCGCGCAACCACCGTCTCGCCAGCGGCGGCGCCGAAGGCATCACCCTCCGAACGCACGAGCAGGCCGTCGGCGAGTTCGGCCGGGAACTGCAGCACCATGCCCTGCGCGCCGGTGACGGCGACCTTGAACGACTCTTCGGTCTTCTCGAGCTGGAGCGCTGCACCGACATCGGAGCACGCGAGCAGGCCCGCGTCGCGCAGGGCCCCGAGCGGCCCGTCGCCGACGAGCGGCAGGATGCCTGCGAGCATCACGGGCGACTCGGCGTCCGTGGAGCGCAGCGCCACCGCGGATCCGGTGCCGACCAGCGACTGGCCCGACTCGAGCTGCAGGTCGACGCCCGTGGCCGTGCCCTCGGGGGTGACCGCGACGTCATCGAACCAGGCAATGGCGCCGTTCGCGGGCAGCGTGGCCAGCAGTTCGACGGTGGCGCGGTCGCACTCGGGCGGCACCGTCGCTGCGGCGCTGGCGCGCGCGTACTCCGCGGACTCGGCGAGGGCGGTGCCGGTGA
>JBEATZ010000244.1:0-3206 GCA_041161695.1 Planctomycetota bacterium
ATAAGGACTTCGCCACGGTCGGCAGCGTACTCACGCAGCTGACGGCGCAGTGGGAGCAGGCGGCAGCGCAGCTCGAGCGGCTCGAGCGCGGCTGAGGTCGGGAAGCTGCCGACGGCTACGGAAGCGCTGCAAGGATCGACGCCGGCAGGCGCCCTTGCGGAGCCAGCGTGCGGTCGACCCGCCAGAAGCCGCGGCTGTCGAGCGTGCGCGTGAAGGCCGGGCGGGCGAGCACGGCGATGGGATGCTCCGTGTCGCGCAGGATCCAGCGCATCGCATCGCCGTCGAGGCCGAATGCGCGCGCGGCAACGAGCTCGAGCGCCACGAAGGCCTCGCGGCGCCGCGCGGCATCGGCTGCGGGCTCGAGCTCGTGGGCCCAGCCCTCGGTGTGCGCCTGTTCCCAGAGCACACCCTGCCACGGCGCGACCGCACCGAGCTGCAACCCGAGGCGCGCGAGCGCCACGAGGTCTGCTTCGCCCACATGTGGCCAAGGCAGTTCGCCGAGCACGAAGCGGTTGAGGTTGGTGCCGGCGAGGCGCTGGCGGGTGGCCCAGTCGAGGCTGAACGAGGCGAGCAGGGCTGCGGCCGCGGCGCAGGCGAGGACCGGCGGCAGTCCGGATCCCGTGCGCGGCTCGAGCACCACGAGCGAGTTGCCGCAGGGCAACGCGGGCAGCAGGCACGGGACCACGGTGCGCGCGTTGGTCGCGTTGCTGAGGGCGCGCAGCACGAGGCGCGGCCCGCCTTGCTCTCCGCGGGGGAAGTCGCGCCGCCGCACGAGGTACTGCGGTGCGAGGTCGGAACTCGCGCCGAGGCGTGCGCCCCAGCGCGCGCGGGCGCCCTGCGTCGAGGCATGGGCAGCCGCGAGCGGGTCGAGGATGCCGAGCATCGCGCCCTGCACGAGCGGCAGCAGTTCGTCACTGCCTGCAGAAGCTCCTGCCGGCACGAACCGGTCCGCGTCCGCGGTCATGTTGAAGTCGCCCTGGCGGAAGGTGAACCATGCCGCATCACCCTCCAGCAGCGAGTTGCCTTGGCCGTGCATGCGTGCCAGCAGTTCGAGGTCGCGCGGGTCGCGCAGCTCCGGGAGCACGCCGTGGCGCGGGCTGAGGGTCCTGATCGTGGCGCGGGCGAGTTCGATGTGCGGTGGGGTGGCCTGCTCCCAGGCAGCCACGTCGTGTTGCTGGAAGCCCGCGCGCAGCGAGCCCGTGGTGCCGCCCTTCTCGGCGACCACCACGCCGAACCGGTAGCGCGTGTCGATCGGGAAGATGCGTGCCCGGTTCTCGAAGCCGAACAGCCACTCCCAGCGGCAGGCGTCGAGCAGCACCGAGCGCAGCGACGCGGCCTCGCGGTCGAACCAGAGACCTCCGGGCACCACGAGCCCCAGCCGTCCGCCTGCGCGCAGCAACTGCAGGCTGCGTTCGAGGAACAGCCGGTAGGTGAAGAGCTTGCCGCGGCCCTGGTGGTGGAAGCGGCTGCGCAGTTCCGCCGCCGTGTGCGCGCGCTGGGCCGAGGTCTCGTGCCACTTCTGTTGCGAAGCGTCCCCGTCGCCGAGTTCGCGGCGCAGTTCGTCGCGGCTCGGCTGCCACGTCTCCCACGGCGGGTTGCCGAGCACGGCATCGAACGTTCCCTCGCCGCCGGGAGCGAGGCCGTCCGCTGCCTGCACGCAGCGCACCGACCACGGGTCGATCGTGGCATCGCCTGCGGCCTCCCACAGCGAGAGGTTGGCGAGCAGGGCTGCGGTGGGGTCGAGGTCCGTGCCGTGCAGCATGCCGAGCAGGTCGGACGGGGAGCAGCGCAGGGTGCGCTGCAACTGGTCCAGCGACGCCAGGAGGAAGGCGCCGCCGCCGGCTGCAGGGTCCGTGATGCGCAGGGTGCGCGGCGAGTCGGCGAGGAGCGGCTCGAGCACGCGGTGCGCAGTGGCCTCGGCGAGTCGCGCGGCGGTGAAGTACACGCCTCGTTCCTTGCGCTGGCCGTGGGCGAGCAAGGCAGGGTAGGTCGGTGCGAGGACGCGCGGCGCATGTCCCTCGCTGCCGCCGGTCTCGAGCCAGCGGCGCACCTGTTCCTCGACCACGCGCCTGCATGCGTGCCAGCGCCGCTCGCGCGGCATGGCCCCGCGCAGGCTGCTGTCGTCGCGCAGTTCCCGCTCGGCGGCATCGACCGCGGCTGCAAGGTCCTCGATCGCCCCGGCGGTCCCGGCTGTCCGAGCCATGCGTCAGGTGGCGGAGGCGGTGAATCCCGCTTGCTGGAGCGCAGCCAGGATCGTCTCGACGTGCGCCTTGCCGCGCGTCTCCATCACCACGTCGAGTTCGGCCCGACGCGGCGGCAGCGCGCTGAACAGGCGCTGGTGCTCGATCTCGATGATGTCCGCGCCCGTCGCGCCCACGAGGCTCGTGACCTGCGCGAGCACGCCCGGGCGGTCGCTGATCTCGATGCGGATGCGCGCGATCTTGCCGTCGCGGCGCAGCCCGCGGATCAGGATGTTGGAGAGCAGGCGCGAGTCGATGTTGCCGCCGCTGATCACGATGCCGACCTTCTTGCCCTGGTAGGGCTTCGGGTCGTCCATCATCGCGGCAAGGCCCACGGCGCCGCCGCCCTCGGCCACGGTCTTGCAGGTGTTCGCGAGCGTGACGACGGCCTTCTCGATGGAGCGTTCCTCCACGAGCGCGATCTCGTTCACCATGCACTGGATGTAGGGCTGCGTGAGCTTGCCCGGTCGCTTCACGGCGATGCCGTCTGCGATCGTGTCCGTGCGCAGGTTGGGCGTCAGGCCCTTCACGGCATGGTGCATGGACGGGCACAGCGTCGTCTGCACGCCCACGAGCCGGATGTCGGGCTTCATCTCGCGCGCGTAGATGGCCATGCCTGCACAGAGGCCGCCGCCGCCGATGGGGATGACCATGACGTCGAGGTCGGGCTGGTCCTCCAGCATCTCGAGGGCGCAGGTGCCCTGGCCGGCGATGATGTGCTCGTCGTCGTACGGGTGCAGGAAGGTGAGGCCGCGCTCGGCCACGAGTTCCTGCGCCTTCTCGCCTGCCTCGAGGAGCGACTCGCCGTGCAGCAGCACGCTCGCGCCCAGCGCCTCGGTGCGCTCCACCTTGGCGAACGGCGTCGTCTGCGGCATCACGATGGTGGCAGGGATGCCGAACCGACCGGCGTGGAAGGCCACGCCCTGGGCATGGTTGCCGGCCGAGGCCGCGATCACGCCCTTGAGG
>JBEATZ010000297.1:0-5431 GCA_041161695.1 Planctomycetota bacterium
GTCCGTTCGCCCGCATCGCCGTTCGTCGCGCCCTACAACGTGCTCACGACCGGCAACTACTGCCTCGAACTCTACGCCGACATGAAGATCGGCACGGGCTCCACGGTCGCCGAGGTCGAGCCGAACGGCACGGTCGCCCAGGCCACCCCGCTGACCTTCGGCCAGCGCGGCACCGGCAACATCACGATCAACACCGGCGCGGACATCAGCGACATCTGGGGCCCGATCGTGATCCCGAACCGCCCGGTCACCGTCACGATCCAGTCGGGACGCGGCACGCCGACCCCGATCGCGGACACCACGGTCAACTTCCTGAACGCGAACGGCACCACGGCCACCGCCGCCACGACCGGCAACATCCTCGACTGGACCAGCCATGGCCGCACCACGCAGCTGCTCACCGGCGGCGGCACCTACTACGTCGAAGTCCGCTCGCCCGGCACCAACGCCGCCACGCAGGCCGGTGACTACGTCATCGAAATCAGCGAGGTCATGGAATCACCGTATGTCACGGCCAGCTACACGATCTCCGCGGCCAACACGGCCTGCGGCACGGCTCCGTTCCCGACCCTCGGCCTGACCTGGACCTCGGAGCGTCCGGTGCTGGGTGAGCTGTTCAGCCGCAACCTGATCGGTTGCCCCGCCAACGGCGTCGGCTTCCTCTGCCAGGGCCTGCAGAACACGATCGCGAACGGCAGCACCCCGCTGCCGGTGGACCTGACCAGCTATGGCGCACCGGGCTGTACGTTCAACGTCGACCCGGCGGTCACCATGATGTTCGTCGCCAACGCCAGCGGCACCGCGCTGCTCGACATGAACCTGCCCGGCGACGCCTCGGTCCGTGGCCTGTTCGTGTGGGAGCAGGCAGCCATCCTGAACCCCGCCGCGAACTCGCTCGGCATGCAGTTCAGCAACTTCGCTCGCATCATCGCGGGCGAGCGCAGCTTCTGATCCCCACCATCCGCACGACGGATGGATGAACGGCCGCACGCTCCCATGGGGTGTGCGGCCGTTTTCCTTTGGCAAGGAGCAGGTCGACCGCGGCACGCACAAAGGGCGCCGCACGGCAGGGAGTCCGCTGGCTGTTAGGCGTCCCGGAACCCCAGCGCCACCAGCAGGCACGGCCCGCCGGCGATCACCTTCATGTCCCCACGCAGCGCTGCGGCGATGGCACCCTCTTCCTCCGCACCGGGCTGGAACCACAGGTGCTGGATGCCGCGCGCCCGTGCATCCGCGACGATGGCCGCTGCCGCGGCAGGAGGTGCCACCACCGACACCGCGCGCACGTCCTCGGGTACGTCGCGCAGGCTCGCGTACCCGGGTGCGCCCTCGACGGCGACTCCCTTCGGGTTCACGGCCACCACCGGCAAGCCGTGCTGCTGGTAGCAGCGCAGCACCTTGTTCCCGTACTTGGCGCGGTCCGCGGAGGCTCCCACCACCGCGAAGGAGCCTGCGGCGAGGAAGGCGGCGATCTCCGGCGGATGCTGCTTCAAGACTGCCTCACTTCCACTCAGCCTGCTTGCCGAGCTTGCGCGGGCGCTCGTCGTCGTTGGCGGTGGCCCAGCCCGTCCAGTACGCGAGCCGCGCGATGCGCTCCATCTTGGGCACGTCGAGCTTCTCCGGGTGGTCCGTCACCTGGTGGTAGTCCTCGTGTTCGCCGTTGCAGAAGAACACCACCGGGATGCCCTTGCGCGCGAAGTTGTAGTGGTCGCTGCGCGAGTAGTACTTGTCGCCCGAGCTGAACGTCATGCCGAACTCGTCGGCCAGCACCGCCGAACGCTGCACCAGCGTCGAGAACATCTCGTGCCGGTTGCTCGGCGTGACGGTGACCTCCTTCTCACCCGACTCGGGCCCGCTGCGGCCGATCATGTCGGTGTTGATGTTGGCCACGATGGACTCGAGCGGCCATGTCGGGTTGTCGCTGTAGAACTCCGAACCCCACAGGCCGAGTTCCTCGCCCGACACGGACAGGAAGATGACCGAACGGCGCGGCTTCTCCTTGGCGGTCGCGAACGCCTGGGCGATCTCGAGCATGCCGGCACTGCCCGACGCATTGTCATCGGCGCCGTTGAAGACCTCGCCGTCCATGCGCATGCCCACGTGGTCCATGTGGGCCGAGTACACGAGGGCCTCGCTGCCGAGCGCAGCATCGCTGCCCCGCAGCACGGCCACCACGTTCTCCGCCGTGGCTTCCTTGTCGACGGTGACCTCGATGCGCACCGAGCCCTCGAGCCCGTCCTTGCCGGCCGGCAGTTGCTGGGCCTCGCGGCTCTCCAGGTAGGCCTCGACCTGTTCCTTGCCGACGCCGAGCTCCGCCAGGAGCGCCGCGGAGGTCGACTCGGCGAGCACGACCATGGGCGACTTCGCGCCCGAGAGCGCGCCCGCCATCATCGCCATCTCGTCCATGCCCGTCTTGAAGCGCTGCCGCACGGACGGCTTGCCCGGCGACAGGGCGAGGTAGTTGAGCACGTCGGACATGCCCACGGTGTCCTTGACCAGCAGGAACACCACGGCGCTGGCGCCCTTGGCCTCGAGGGCCTTGGCCGTGCGCGGGAGGCCCTGGAGGGCTGCGAACGACATGCCGAACTTCTGCTCGATGCCGAGCTGGCGGTCGACGGAACCGCGCGGCGGCGGGACCAGCGCCACGGCCACGGCACCCGCGAGGTCGACGCCCTCGCCCACCTCGGCCTGGGCGCCGCGGGTGCGACCGAGCCCGACGAACCGCACCTTGCCGGACACGGAGAAGTCGACCGGCTTGCCGGCGACTGCCGCGTAGCCGCTCTTCACCTCCAGGGCGCCGAACTTCATGGCCGAGGCCTCGGTGAGCGCAGTGATGGTGACACCGTAGTGCTGGAACCAGGACCGCTTGCCGTCTGCCTGCAGGTCGCCGAGCGGTTCGAGGCCGAGGCTCTCGAAGTGCTTGGCGATGTACTGGGCGACCTCGCGCTGTCCGGGCGTGCCGGTGAGGCGCCCCATGCGCTCGTTGGCCGCGAACCACGCCGCGTGCGCGGACAGGTCCTTCTGGTCGATGGCCTCGAGCCCTGGGGCGCGCTCGACCACCGGCGCGGGTGCGGTCGCCTGGGCAAGGGCGAGACCGGCACCGAGGAACAGGGAACTGACGAACGGGAGGATCTGGGTGCGGTTCATGCGTGGATTCGGGCGGAGAACAGTACGAGGCACCCTCGGGGCCGTCCACGTGGCACGGCGCAGGGTGCACCCTGATAGGCTCTCGTCGCCATGAGCGAAGAGATCCTGTCGCGCCGCCAGTGGCTGGGCGCGTTGTCCCTGCCCGCGACGGCGCTGGCCCTGCCCGGGGTGAGCCTCGACGACCCGGAGGACCTCCGCGCCGCCGGGCAACTCGCGGGGATCGCGTTCTCGCCCGAGGAGTGCAGGCTCGCCGCAGGCCGGATCGCCCGGCAGAAGCAGGACGTCGCGTCGCTGCGGCAGCAGGCCATCCCGTTCTCGCTGCCCCCCTGCGCCACCTTCGACCCGGTCCCACCGGGTCGCGCCCGCCCGGTCGTGGCAGCGGGGGCCGCGCGCAACACGATGCCCTGGCAACCCCTCGACGGGCTCGCCGATCCGACCGACGACAAGGCGCTGGCCTTCGCCTCGCTCGACGAACTGGCCACCTGGCTGCACCACGGCAAGGTGACCTCGCGCAAGCTCACCGAACTCGCGCTGGCACGGTTGCAGGCCTTCGACGCGAGGCTCCTGTGCGTGGTGACCCTGCTGCGCGAGGAGGCCCTCGCCCGGGCAGATGCCCTCGATGCCGAACGTCGCGCCGGCACGGTGCGCAGCCCGCTGCACGGCATCCCCTACGGCGCCAAGGACCTGTTCGCCTGGCCCTCGGCCCCCACCACCTTCGGCGCCGAGCCCTACCGCGACCACGTGTGGAGCGAGAAGGCAACGGTGCTCGCGCGCCTCGAGGACGCGGGCGCGGTGCTGGTGGCCAAGCTCTCACTCGGCGCGCTGGCCATGGGCGACCTGTGGTACGGCGGCAGGACGCGATCGCCGTGGGACCCGGACCGCGGTTCGAGCGGGTCGTCCGCCGGCTCGGCGGCCGCGGTGGCCGCCGGCCTGGTGCCGTTCGCGCTCGGTTCGGAGACGCTGGGCTCGATCGTGTCGCCCTGCACTGCATGCGGCGTGGGTGGCCTGCGCCCGACCTTCGGCGCGGTGAGCCGGCACGGCGCGATGCCACTGTCCTGGACCATGGACAAGGTCGGGGTGATCGCGCGCCGTGCCGCGGATGCCGCACGCGTGTTCGACGTGATCCGCGGCACGGACGGACTCGACCCCGCGGTGCGCGACCTGACGTTCGACTGGGATCCCTCGACCTCCCTCGCGGGCCTCCGCATCGGCGTCCTGCAGGGCAAGGGCGTGCTGGAGCGCGAGGAGGACGCGCGCTTCCTCGCGTGGCTGCGCGACCAGGGTCTCGAGCCACGGCCGCTCGCGCTGCCCGAGGCGCCGCTCGGGGCCATGCTGCTCATGCTGAACGCCGAGTCGGCTGCCGCCTTCGACGAGCTCACGCGCAGCGGCGGACTCGCGCATCCGCACCGCCTTCCTCGCCGACATGGCCCGCGCCCTCGAGGACATCGACGTGCTCGTGGCCCCCACGCACGGCCCGGTGCTCAGCGCCACCAACCTGAGCGGACACCCGACCTTCGTGCTCCCGGTGGGCACGGGCGCGAACGGCGGTCGTCCGCCCAAGCCAACCGTTCTCTCGCTGGTGGGCAGCCTCTATGGTGAGCGCCACGTGCTGCGCCTGGCAGCCGCATGGCAGCGCACGACGAACGGGCACCTGCAGGTGCCGCCCCTCACCGCATGAGCTCCCGCAGCAAGCGATCCTCCCATCGACTCCGCGCCGCCTGTGCCCTCGGCGCAGTCGCGCTGCTCGCGCTCTGCACCACGCTTCCCGGCACCCGCCTCGACCGGCGCGGCGAGGAACTCGTGGCTTGCGGCGAATTGTTCCACGTGGGCTCGCCCGTGGTGCTCTGGACCGATCCCGGCGGCTACGACGCCTACCGGCTGGAGAAGCGCTTCCGCGCAGCCGAGCAGCCCGAGAACAAGGCGCGCTACGGGCTGCGCGGCAACCTCCCCGAGGCCATTGCCGCGCGCGTGGCGCAGCAGGGCTGGGAACTCGCCGACCTGCAGCAGGTCGTGCACCAGTTCGTGCTGCACTTCGACGCCGCCGGCACCTCGCGCCGCTGTTTCGAGATCCTGCAGGACGTGCGCAACCTGTCGGTGCACTTCATGCTCGACGTCGACGGCACGATCTACCAGACGCTCGACCTCAAGGAACGCGCCTGGCACGCGACCATTGCCAACGACTTCGCGATCGGCATCGAGATCGCGCACCCCGGCGCGTGGAGCGCGCCGCGCCATGCCGACATGATGCGCTGGTACGAGCGCGACGAGCAGGGGTGGGGGGGGG
>JBEATZ010000329.1:0-4696 GCA_041161695.1 Planctomycetota bacterium
CCGCCGAAGGCGCCTGCGATCGCGCCCAGCAGCGTGATGCCGATCTGCACCGTGGCGAGGAAGCGCTCGGGGTTCTTGCGCAGGGCCAGCACGGCCTCGGCGCGGCGGCTGCCCGCATCGGCCGCGGCCAGCAGGCGCGCGCGACGCACCGACACGACGGCCATCTCCGCTCCCGACAGCAGGGCGTTGAGCAGCGTGAGGCCGAGGATCACCAGCAGTTCGAACACGGAGGGACCTCTATAGGGCATGGGCGCCCGCCGCACACGCCTGCAGTGGCTCCAGTGCAGTGGCATCGGCAGGGTGCGGCGTGCAGGATGCACGCATGGGCCTGTTCGAACGGTTCCTGACGGTGTGGGTGGCGCTGGCGATCCTCGCAGGCGTGCTGCTCGGTCGCGCGGCGCCCGGTGCCGTGCAGCTCGTGGCGCAGCTCGAGGTGGCGCGGATCAACCTCGTGGTCGCCGCGCTGATCTGGGTGATGATCTACCCGATGATGCTCGCGATCGATCCGCGGTGCATCGCGGCGGTGGGCCGCAGGCCGCGCGGCTTGGTGCTCACCCTGGTCGTCAACTGGCTGGTCAAGCCGTTCACCATGGCCGCGCTCGCGGCGCTGTTCTTCCGCGGCGTGTTCGCGGGCCTCGTGCCCGAGGCCGACGCGACGCAGTACATCGCGGGCATGATCCTGCTGGGCGTCGCCCCCTGCACCGCCATGGTGTTCGTGTGGAGCCAGCTCACCAGGGGCGATGCCGCATACACGCTCGTGCAGGTGACCGTGAACGACCTCGTCATGGTCGTGGCCTTCGCGCCCATCGCCGCCTTCCTGCTGGGCGTGAGCGAGGTGGTCGTGCCGTGGAGCACGCTGCTCGTGTCGGTGGCGTTGTTCGTGGTGGTGCCGCTGGTCGCAGGCGTGCTGACGCGGCGCACTCTGCTCGCGCGCGGCGGCGAGGGCGCGGTCAACCGCCTCGGGGCATGCCTCAAGCCATGGTCGATCGGCGGGCTGCTGCTCACCGTCGTGCTGCTGTTCGCGTTCCAGGCGGACACCCTCGTGGCCCAGCCGCTGCGCGTCGCGCTCATCGCCGTGCCACTGCTGCTGCAGTCGTACGGCATCTTCGCGATCACCTACGTCGCGGCCCGCTGGCTGCGGCTCGAGCACCCGGTTGCCGCACCCGCGGCACTGATCGGCACCTCCAACTTCTTCGAGCTCGCCGTGGCCGTGGCCATCGGCTTGTTCGGCCTGTCCTCGGGCGCCGCACTCGCCACGGTGGTGGGCGTGCTCATCGAGGTGCCGGTGATGCTCTCGCTCGTGGCGTTCGCCAATCGCACGCGGCACTGGTTTCCCGCGGCAGCCGCGCAGGGCTGAGGCGCCGCCATGTGAGTCCGGCCCCGTCGGGGGTGGGGTCCGGTTCCCACGCGCACGGGCACATGCGCGACCGCATGCGTGTTTGGGATGACGTGACGGCGATTGCCTGGGTGCCATCATCCGTCCTTGGCCGGCACGGCACGGCGCCAAGACCATGGTGCCGCGGCGCGACGGCGATCGATCCATCCTCCCGCGTTTCGAACACGGAGGATCCAGCAAAAGCACCCCGGGCTGCCGCTAGGATGCATCGAGCCGCACGGCTGGCTGCCACCCCCTCGGAGTCGCTCGATGTTGTCGATCCGCGCCATCTTCCTGCTCACCTTCGTGTCCCTGCTGAGCCTGATGCTGGCCCTCCTCTGGACGGTCTCGCGCGTCGTGGAGCAACAGGAGGCCGTGGCCGCGGCCGAGGCGCGCCGCTACGAGTCGTACCAACTCGCCGACGAGCTCCGGCAGAGCTCGGACGACCTGACCCGGATGGTCCGCACCTACGTGGTGACCGGCGACCCTGCCTACGAGCAGTACTTCCAGCGCATCCTCGGCATCCGCAAGGGTGAGGCGGCGCGGCCGGACGACTATGGCGGGATCTACTGGGACTTCATGACGGCGACCGGCAAGGAGCCCGGCAGCGTGGGCGCCCCGGTGTCACTGAAGGCCCTGATGCAGGAAATGGCCTTCTCGAAGGAGGAGTTTGCGAAGCTCGACCAGGCGGAGAGTCGCTCGGACCAGTTGGTGAAGCTCGAGGAGCGTGCGATGGCCGCGGTCAAGGGGCTCTTCCCGGACGCCAGCGGTGCGCTCGTCGTCAAGGGCGAGCCCGACCTCGCGCTCGCGCGCAGCCTGTTGCACGGGCCCGAGTACCACCGCGCCAAGGCGGACATCATGGAGCCCATCGACGAGTTCCTCGGGATGGTCGAGGCGCGCACTGCCGCGGAAACGGCCTTGCTCCGCGCCGAGGGGCAGAAGCTCGGCCTCCTCTCGATCGTCCTGATGGCAGCGGCGGTCGGCCTGCTCGGCCTCGCCTACATCAAGATCCGCGCCCGCGTCGAGCGGCCCGTGCGCACGCTCGCGAGTGCGGCCGAGGCCATCGAAGCCGGGCGGTACGAGACTCGCGTCGCCGTCGAGGGCCGGGATGAGCTGGGGCGGCTCGCGACCGCGTTCAACAGCATGTCCGGAGCGATCGCCCGCGACATCGATCGCCGGCAGAAGACCGCGGCCGAACTCTCGGAGGCGCGGGAACAGGCCGACGCCGCGAACCGCGCCAAGAGCGCGTTCCTCGCCAGCATGAGCCACGAGCTCCGCACGCCGATGAACGCAATCCTCGGCTACAGCGAGATGCTGATCGAGGAACTCGAGGACGAAGGCCGGGAAAGCGCGGTTGCCGACCTGCGGAAGATCCACGGGGCCGGGAAGCACCTGCTCGCGCTGATCAACGACGTGCTCGACCTGTCGAAGATCGAGGCCGGCAAGGTCGAGCTCTACGTCGAGAGTTTCGAGGTGCAGACGGTGCTGAACGAGGCGGAGGCCACGCTGTCGCCGCTGGCCGCAAAGAACGGCAACCGGCTCGTGATCGACACGGCGAGTGGCATCGGCAAGATCCGCGCCGACCTCACGAAGCTCCGGCAGTCGCTGTTCAACCTGCTCAGCAATGCGGCCAAGTTCACGAAGGACGGGACGATCACGCTGAAGACCTGGGTGGCCGCGGACCGGATCCACTTCGCCGTCTCCGACACGGGCATCGGCATCCCGGCCGACAAGCTCGACCTCGTGTTCGAGGAGTTCACCCAGGCCGACTCGTCGACGACCCGCAACTACGGCGGGACGGGGCTGGGACTCGCGATCAGCCGCCGCTTCTGTCGCATGATGGGCGGCGACATCACGGTGGCGAGCGTCGTGGGCAGGGGATCGACCTTCACGATCGAACTCCCGCTGCGCGTGGACGTGCGCGAGGCGATCCGCGATGCCTCTGCCGAGGGCGCGGCAGCCACGGCCAGTACGCCTGCAACCTCCGCGGATGGCGCGACCGTGCTCGTCATCGACGATGACCCCGACGCGCGTCAGCTGCTCCAGCGCACGCTGGAGCGCGAGCACTTCGCCGTGGTGACGGCCGGCAGTGGCAAGGATGGACTGGAACTCGCCCGCCGCATCCGGCCCTCCTTGATCACCCTCGACGTGATGATGCCCGGCATGGATGGCTGGTTCGTCCTGCGCGCGCTCAAGGCCGACCCCGAGTTGCGCCACATCCCGGTCGTCATGGTCACGATCGTGGGGCAGGCCGACACCGGATTCGCGCTCGGCGCCACCGACTACATGACGAAGCCCGTGGACCGTGCGCACCTCGTCGATTCCATCCGTCGCTACGTGGGGACCCGGGCCACGACGTCGGTGCTGGTCGTCGAGGACGACGAGCCGACGCGGACGCTCGCGCGACGCATGCTCGAGGAAGCGGGCTTCGTCGTCGACGAGGCCGAGAACGGCGCCGTCGGCCTCGAGCGCGTGCGTGCCGCACCACCTTCCATCATCCTCCTCGACCTGATGATGCCGGTGATGGACGGCTTTGCGTTCCTCACCCAGCTCCGGTCCGGCGGCGCCGGCAGCGAGATCCCGGTGCTGGTCCTCACCGCAAAGGAGCTCAGCGAGGACGAGCAGCGCTTCCTGGCCGCGAAGACCGAGACCGTGCTCAGCAAGGACGATGCCGGCCTCCAGAGCCTCGTTCGACGCGTTCGCGACTCGATCGGCGTGGCCGGCTGAGGCAGCCGAGCCCGTACTGCGGGTGCGACATTCCGTGCGTACGGGGCCGGGCGAGCCGGGCGGAGTTCGCCCTCCTGGATGCTGGCCACCTGCCCCGTGGGCGCAGGGTGCGCGATGGGCTGTCCCGCCGTGTCGATTCTGCGTCGATTCGGTGCGGACCGCTGCCCCGTCCGTTCCGGGAGGCGCACGCAGCCGTGCGGAACGGTAGCTTGCCGTCGTGCGGATCCTCCTGATCGAAGACAACGCAGCCCTGCGCGCGAACGTGACCGAGCAGCTGGAGCACGCCGGCCATGAAGTCGACGTCGCCGTCGACGGCCGCAGCGGGTTGCTACTGGCGCTTGCCGGCAACCACGACGTGCTGGTGCTCGACCTCGGGTTGCCGCGTCTCGACGGACTGGAACTGTGCCGCAGGCTGAGGGCGCAGCGCGGCACCGGTCCGCTGGTGCTGATGCTGACTGCGCGCGACACGCTCGACGACAAGATCGAGGGCTTCGCCGCGGGGGCGGACGACTACCTGGTGAAGCCGTTCGAGGCCGCCGAACTGCTGGTCCGGCTGCAGGCACTCGCGAGGCGCTCGACGCGCCCTGAGTCCGA
>JBEATZ010000344.1:0-3754 GCA_041161695.1 Planctomycetota bacterium
CTGCCTGCAGCCGCTGCGAGCGTCCCCGCGGACCTGGTGAAGTTCGAGGCGGCGCTGCGCGTCGCACCTGCAAGGCTCGTCGAGGTCGCTGCCGGGATCACGCCCGCGATGGTCGAGATCCTCCGCCAGCAGGCGGATGGCGACCCGGTCGTCGTGTACGGGCCCGCCACGCCGGAGGCCGAGGCCTGGGTGCGGCTCATGTTCGAGCGGCTCAAGAACCTCACCTACCCCAACCCGCGCGAGTTCGCCTACGCGCTCGGCGTGGACGGTCCGCAGGGGCTCGCGCGGCTCGTGACGCAGGCGAACGAGAACCGCCTGCTGGTGCTCGACTACAGCCAGTCGCAGGCCGAGTTGCCGATCGCCGCGCAGTTCGACGAGGTGGGGCGCGGCTTGCACGTGCGGTTCTGGAAGCTGCGGAAGGCGGCGCGGCGATGACGATCGGGTTCGGGGAACTCGCATGGGTGCTCGGTTCGCCCATGCTGCTGGGCCTCTTCGCGCTGCGCGCGGTCGGCATCCGCCCGTCCGACGACCGGATTGCCTGCCTCGGCTGGGCGTGGATGCTCGGCTGCCTCGCGCTCGGCCTGCTGCTCTTCGGCTGGCTCCACCTCGGCGTGCCCGCGTGGCTGTGGTGGACTGCCGTGCCGTTCGGCGCGATTGCCATCGGGCTCCTCGCCGCGCAGCCGCGGCTGCGACCGATGCGCGCGCGCCTTGCGCCACCGCCGTTCGACCCGTGGTTCACGGGCTTCGTGGTGGTGGGCCTTGCATGGTGCGTGCTGCAGGTGGGCGCTGGCATGAGCTGGCCCTGCATCGAGGGCGACGAAGGCAACATCTGGTCGCTCAAGGCCAAGTCGCTGCTGCTCGACCCGCTGTCGAGCGGCTTTGCCGAGGCGCAGCGCCACAACCTGCACCCCGACTACCCGATGCTCAACCCGTTCCTGCAGGCATGGGTGAACGCCGGGCGGGACCAGCTGCTGCACTTCGAGAACCGCCTGCTGGTGCAGTGCTGCGGCATCGCCTTGTTCCTGGCCCTCGCCGGCGCGCTGCGCTCGCGGCTGCCGGGCTGGCTCGCCGGCCTGCTGTCGCTGGTGGTGCTGCTCGAACCGGAGTTCACCGGCCAGTGCCGCCTCGCCTACGCGGACGGGATGGTGGCCCTCGGCATGCTGGTCGCCTGGGATGCCTGGCTGCGCGGGCGCGAGCAGGGCCGGCTCGCCTGGCGCTGGCTCGCCGCAGCCGGCCTCGCGTTCGGGCTGTGGTCCAAGAACGAGTCGCTCATGTACGCAGCGGCTTCGTTCGGCGGCCTGCTGCTCGGCGCACTCATCCACCCGCCTGCTGCAAGGGGTCTGCACCTGCGCAGCATCGCGTGCCTGTCGTTGCCCGCGCTCGTGGTGGTGCTGCAGGCCTGGTTCAACCGCATGCACGGGTTGCAGAACGACCTGCTCGGGGCGAACCCGTCCGGCAGGACCCTCACCGAACTCGTGGTGACCCAGTTCGACGAGCGCGCGCCCGTCGTGGCCGCCCGCGGCGCCGAGATGGTGTTCTCGCTGCACGCTTCCCATGGCGTGTTCGCGCTGCTGCTGCTCGCGCCCCTCGCGCTGCCGCTGCGCTGCTTCTCGCGCGAACTCGCGGGCCTCACGTTCATGCTGCTCGCCTCGCTCGTGGGCGTCCACCTCGTCTACGTGGGCAGTTTCCTCGACCTCGACTTCCACCTCGGCACCTCGCACGCGCGCGTGCTGTTCCAGCTCGTGCCGCTCGCCATGCTCTGGTTCGCCTGCCTGGCGCGCGGCCTGCTTGGCACGGCGACCGCCGGCGCGCAGACTGTCACCACGCACCGACCCGATGCGCCCCCTGAGCCCCGACGCGATGCAGAAGCCCCTGCCACCTGACTTCCTGCTGAGCGTGGTGGTGCCCGTCTACAACGAGCGGGCCACCCTGCGCGAGGTCGTCGATCGCGTGCGCGCGGTGCCGATCCGCAAGGAGATCGTCCTCGTGGACGACGGCTCCACCGATGGTTCGCGCGACATCGAGCGCGAACTCGCCTCGCTGCCCGACGTGCGCGTGGTCCTGCACGAGGTCAACATGGGCAAGGGCGCCGCACTGAAGACCGGTTTCGAGCAGGCGCGCGGCGACATCGTGGTGATCCAGGACGCGGACCTCGAGTACCACCCCGAGGACTACGGCCTGCTGGTGGAGCCGATCGTGCGCGGCGAGGCCGACGTGGTGTACGGCTCGCGGTTCCTCGTCGACGACCGCGACCCTGGCCGCGAGCGCGACCTCTTCCACCACTACCTCGGCAACCGCGTGCTCACCTTCGTGAGCAACCTGTTCACCGGCCTCAACCTCACGGACATGGAGACGTGCTACAAGTGCATGCGGCGCGACGTCCTCGCCGACATCTCCATCCGCAGCAGGCGCTTCACCGTCGAGCCCGAACTCACCGCCAAGCTCGCCAAGCGCAACGTGCGCATCCACGAGGTGCCCATCCGCTATGCGGGTCGTGGCTACCACCAGGGCAAGAAGATCGGCTGGAAGGACGGCGTCGCGGCCCTGTGGGCGATCGTGCGCTACCGGTTCTGCGACTGAGGGGCCTCAGCGCACGGCGCAGCGACCGGTCGTGCAGGCCTTGCGGCCCATGAGGTTGCCGAGCGGTACGCGCCAGCGCGCAAAGGCGCGGTAGCCGAGGTCGGCGAACCAGCGCAGCACCGGCCAGCCGGTCGGCGCCATCACCCAGCCGAGACCCACGGCCTGCCATGCCTCGCGCACGGCCGCCATCCCGGTCACCACGGTGCCGTCTCCGCGCACCCCGTGCAGCCAGCGGTGCACGGCGGCGCCGTCCACGCCCCAGACCGCGGGGTCGAAGCCCGGTGCCGCGATGTCGACTGCTGCAAAGCACCCGGCGGCATTGCGCCGCAGCAGCCACTCGACCTCGCGCCGGCACATCGGGCACTCGCCGTCGAAGAGCAACGTGAAGGTGGCGGGCATGACGGGAAGGGTTTCGCCGGCTGCACGCAGTGGATGCGGGCAAGGCTCAGGGCGCGAAGCCGCCGAGGCCTGCCGCGAGCCAGGCCGCGAGCCATGCGGCCGTGCCCGCCACGGCGCCCCACAGCATGGGGGACTCCACGCGGCGCAATGCCCGCCAGTACCCGGGCAGCACGGCCGCCGGCAGCTGCCAGACCTGCCGGAGCAGGTCGGCAAGGCCCGTCGGCCGGCGCGCCACCCAGTGCGGCAGGCTGAACAGGCAGAGCAACAGCGTCAGCGCACCGCTCGCGACAGCGAGGCATGCGCACATGGCGCACGGCAGCACGAACAGCCCCACGTGCAGCAGCACCACGAGCTGCATCATGCGTTCGCCATGGCCTTCGCCGGCGAGCAGCGCGCACCCGGCGCAGGCAGCCATGAACCCGCATGACGCGCGGAGGATCGTGCGAGCCGGGGACCGGGGCGCAGGAACTGCCGGGGCAGGGCTCAGAAGAAGATGCCGCCGCCGATCAGGAGGCCGGTGAAGGTCGCGTCGTAGCCGCGGTAGAAGATGCCACCCGAGACCTCGCTCTCGTCCATCGACTGCCCGCGCAGGACCCAGCCGAGGTGGAACGAGCCCATGCCGGCCCGCAGGCGGAAGCCGAGGTCGATGCCGTAGAACAGCGTCGCGCTGTCTGCTTCGAACGTGCTCGGCTCGGTGGAGCACTCGGTCCAGCCGCTGCCGAGGGACAGCCGCGATCCCGCGGTCAGCGCCACGCCGTCCCAGTCGGAGAGCAGG
>JBEATZ010000354.1:0-7391 GCA_041161695.1 Planctomycetota bacterium
CGGTAGGTGATGAACGCGTCGTCGCACAGCCACCGCATGGCAAACGCCTGCCACGCGCCGAAGCAGGCAGCGATGCCGAGCAGCAGCCAGCCGGCCCTCGACGTGTTGTTCACCGGCTCGCCAGCCATTGCTCGAACCTCGTGCGCCTTGGCGCGTCGTCGTTGTGGTCGAAGTAGAAGGCACGGAAGGCGGCGAAGTCGCGTTCCACCGTGGCCTTGTCCGTGCTGTCGAGCTTCGCCAGGTAGGCATCCAGCTCGGCCTCGAAGTCGACGAAGCGGATCGACGGGTCGCGCCGCTTCAGTTCGGCCATGAGCGCGCGGTCCCAGGTCACGAGGCGCGCGGGGATCACCGGGAAGTCGAGTTGCCGGTACGCGTCCACCACCGTGCCGTCCGCGTAGCTGAGCTCGAACATCACGTGGACCCTGCGCTTGCGCAGGTAGTCGTGGTAGCCGTGGTAGTTGCGCTCGTGGCCCACCATGCCGCGCACGGGCACCGGCAGGTGCGCGATGTGCGCGTCGGTGAGGCCGGCAGCGCACTCGATGGCCACCGGGGCCCGCGAGAGGTAGGCGAGGTTGGCGTGGCTGCCGGCGATGCCGATGCGCACGTCGAGGCCCTCGAACACGCCGCGCAGGTAGTTGCCGGCGAGGCGCAGCGCCTCGGTCATCGGCACCCCGGGTGCGAACTCCTTCACCGAGATGGCGCGGTTGTCGCTGAACCCGCGCGGGTTGGCGTAGTCGGACAACCACGCTGGCTCGGTGCGGAAGAGCATGCCCGCGCCCACCACCACCGCGAGCAGCGCGGCCTGCAGCCGCGTGCCGCCGCGGCACGCGCAGTCGAGCACCAGCAGCAGGAGCGGCGTGACGGGCAGCAGGAAGCGGCTGAACATGAAGTCGCCGCCCACCCAGACCACGAAGGCGACGTAGGGGACCGTGAGCGCCGTGATCACCACGAGCGGCGCGTGCATCGGCATCGCGCCAGCGCATGCACTGCCACGCCGCAGCAAGGCAACTGGCAGTGCCAGCAGCGGCACCGCGAGCACCCAGTAGCACTTCAGGTACTCCCACACGTACACCCAGCCCTGGCTCGGGTAGGGGTCGCCACCGGACTTGGCGTAGAACGTGTTGGGCACCGGGTAGCCGTAGTAGGAGAGCCGCCACAGCAGGTACGGCACGAACACCAGCAGGAACGGCAGGCAGAAGCCGAGCACGTGCTTCCTGCAGCCGGAGCGCACCGTGGCGCGCAGCGCGAACGCGCCGGCCACCACCGCCACGATCGCTCCGTCGGGGCGCGTCATGGCGGCGAGCAGGCACAGCCAGCCGGCCATCGCGTGGTCGCGGGCGTCGCGCGCGACGATCAGTCGGTGCGCGACCAGCGTCACCAGCAGCGTGAAGAGCGCGGTCTCGAGGCCGGCAGGGGCAAGCGACGCAGCATGGTGGTGCAGCGCCCAGCCGATCGCAGCGACCGGCAGCATCGCGCCCAGCTGGCGGGCGCACAGCGCGAGCACCACCACCGTCGCCCCGTGGCACAACGTGCCGAGCAGCGCGGCCCAGGTCTCGATGGCATCACCGGTGAAGCCGAGCTGCATGCCGAGCGCGAGCAGCATCGTCCACGTGAAGTTCGTGTAGCCCTCCACCGGACGCTCGGCCGGGTCGAGGTTGAACACGAGGCCGTGTCCCTCGACGAAGTGCTGCGCGTAGCGGTAGCTGATGTAGGCGTCGTCACAGCTCCAGCGCAGGTGCCACGACCACGCCATCGCAACCGCGACGGCTGCCGCAACCACCAACCAGGACCACGCGCCGCGCTGCATGGGCGACGAAGGCTACCCCGCGATGCAGCGGGGCACACCATTCCTTGCCAACGACGGGTCAGCCGGCCTTCTGCTGCTGGGCGTCGGCCTGCTTCGCACGCTCGCGGGCCTGGGCCAGCACCATGCGCAGGCGCTCCGACCACTTCTCGATCGCATCGTGGCAGGTGGACCAGATGTCGAGGCCGGCGCGCAGGTTCTGCTCCGAGACGCGGCGGTCCACGGCGGCGCCGAGCACCTCCTTCGTCCCGCCGTCGCGGATCACGATCTCGATCGTGATCTCACCGGCGGTCACCGGGTCCATGCCCGCGACACGCTGGATGAGGCCCATCCCGCGGCCAATGGGCGTCGCGGAGGACACGGCATGGAGCACCGGCGTCGGGGCCGAGGCGTCGAGCAGCGTCATCTGGATCGCAAGCGTGTCGGCTCCGGGCGTCTCGACGATCGTCCAGTCCTGCGAGAGCTGCTTGTAGGCCATCGTCCAGGCGTTCTCCGCGAAGGACTGCATGTTCTTCTTCTGCGTCTCCGTGACCTCGGCGCCGCCGGCCACGCGCACCGGCTCGATGAGCACCGTCTGGTACTTGCGGATGTCGGCCTTCGGGTTGCGGTAGACGTAGTAGGCCTCGTTCTCGTTGCCGCGCTTCAGCAGCGCGGGGTCGACGGAGAGCGAGCCCTTCATCTCGTTGAGTTCGAGCTTGCGTGCCTCGCGGCTCGCGGAGCACGAAGTGAGCCCTGCCGCGCAGGCGACCAGCAGGAACGAGGCAGTGCGGAGGAGGCGGGGAGAACGGGGAGTCGTGTGGGCCATGGGTTTGCGCAGCATCGTGTCGGTGGAGCGACAGCGACACAACCACCGGCCCGATGTTCACCGCCGGTTCTGATCGCGGAGTTGTGGGAACCGGCCGCCTTGCGGCACAAGGACTTGCGAACGCCCTGAGGGACCTGGCCGTGCCTGCCGGCCGCTTCACGCACCTGGCACTCCAGGCCGCCCGCATGCGCGAAACGGGACCCGCCGTTCCCCACTCTGCTGCACAACCAAAGGGCAGCATCGTTCCGGCGGCACCGCGGAGCCTTCCACAACTCCGCGATCTGCTCCTCAGTGACCTTCGGGCAGTTCGGGGTTGTGCGTCACCCCGTCGATCACGAACGTCGCCCTGCCGTGCAGGTGCTCCTGCTTGAAGGCCTCGTGCGCGGCGCGGTAGGTGGCGGACTTGCCGTCGGCGGGATTCACGGGCGTGCCGGGGATCTCCACCCACTCCTTGCCCTGCTCGACCCGGAACACGAGCGGTGCGGCGATGAGCAACGGCGTCTTCTCGTCTTCCTTGGTGAAGATCAGTTCCATCTCACCCACGCCCCGCTTGTGGATCACCTCCATGTGACCTGCGCCGCCGGTCAGTTCGACCACGTGGCCGCCGTTGGGGCCGTGCTCATGGTCGTGACCAGCATCCTCGGGAGCACCCTTGGAGCAGGCAGCGAGCAAGGAGAGGGTGAGCAGGGAAACGAGCGGGAAGGTCTTCATGGTCGAGGGGATCCGTGTGGGTCGTCCGCAAGGTAGGAGACGAACGCCCGGCTCCCAAGGTCGATGTGGGATTGGCTCAGCGCCCACCCGCCCTGCCAGCGGCCAGGACCGCAGCGGTGCGCTCCTGCTGTTCCCACTGCCCGTAGAGCTGGCCGCGCGAGGCGAAGGTATGCAGCTGGCGACGGACTTCGGGCGCGAGCGCCCCCGGGGGCATGCGCCGGAAGGGCGTGCCGGGCAGCGGCAGGAACGTGTGCCCGTGCACACGCGCGCCCAGCGCCACGAGGCGGTCCATGAGCGCAAGCGTGGCCTCCACGTCCTCCGGCAGTTCGCCGGGCATCCCGAACAGGAAGTCCACGTGCGGCACGAACCCGTGCTCGATGCACAGCGCCGTGGCGCGCTCGATGGCCGCGCTGTCGTGGCCGCGCGCACTCTCCGCCAGCATGCGGTCGCTGCCCGACTGGCCGCCGAGGATGAGCGCGCGGTTGCTCACGTACCGCTTCAGCACGGCAAGCGCCTGCGGAGTGACGTGCTCGGGCCGCACCTCGCTCGGGAACGTGCCGAACCACAGCCTGCGCTGGGGCCCGATGGCCTCGCGGCACCGCGCCAGCAGATCCTCGACGGCGCCGAGGTCGGGCTCGGGCCCGCGCGTTCCGTAACTGAGCGACGTGGGCGTGAGGAACCGGTAGTCGACGAAGCCGTGGCGCACGAGCCAGCGCACCCACGTGAGGATGTTGTCGAGGCTGCGGTGCCGGAAGTTCGCGCCCGCGAAGTACGGCGTCTGGCAGAAGCGGCACGCGTAGATGCAGCCGCGCGTGATCTCGATCGGACCGAACCGGTCGTGGTTGGGCGCGAACGGCGGCCAGTCGTCGAGGACGATGCGGTCGGCCCTGCCATTCCGCACCAGGTCACCACGTGAGTCGCGCGAGGCGATGCCGCCCACCGCGCGCACGTCCGCCTCCGTGTGCCATGCATGCACGAGGTCGCACACGAGCTGTTCACCCTCGCCCACCGCCGCGAGGTCGAACCCTGCCTGCAGCACCTGCAGCGGCTCGGCGCTCGCATGCACGCCGCCTGCCACATGGAGGATGCGCGCATCGTCCACCTGCGCACGCACCGCAGCGAGTTCCGCAGCCATCTGCGCGAAGTCGGGCGAGTAGAACGACCATCCCACCACGGGCCGCCGACCTGCCGCCAGCGCCTCGCGGATCGCCGCCACCACCGCCTCGGGACCACCGGCGAACACGACGGGCAGTCCTCGCGTGCGCACATCGGTGTCCAGCGCGCCCGTGAGCACGTGGAACGCGAACTTGCCGGTCCGCCGGTAGGCCCAGATCACCGTCGCAGGCGCCATGGCGCGGGAGGCTACCACGATCTCGTGCGCGGTCGCCGCGCCCTGCGCCGGTATCCTCGCGGCATGCGCACGAAGCAGAGCCGTTCGGTTGCACGCCTTGCGATCCTCACTGCGACCGGTGCCCTCGCCGCCTGTGGCGCAGGCCCGACCTTCCGCGAGGACATCGAGTTCCTGAAGGCGCACCGCGAGACCCTCGTGCTCACGGCGCCGGACGGCAGCGGCAAGGTGGCCGTGGTGCCCGAGTTCCAGGGCCGCGTCATGACCTCCACCATCGGCGACGAGACCGGCCGCTCGCTGGGCTTCCTCAAGCACGAGCGCATCGCCGCGCGCGACCTGCTGCCCGGCATGAACCCCTATGGCGGCGAGGACCGCTTCTGGCTCGGCCCCGAGGGCGGCCCGTTCTCGATCTACTTCGCGCCCGGCAGGGAGCAGGTGATCGCCCACTGGCAGGTGCCGCCTGCCATCGACAGCGAACCGTTCTCGCTGGCGGCCCTCGATGCATCGAGCGCGCGCTTCACGCGCCGCGCCACGTTCACCAACGCCTCGGGCACGAAGTTCGACATGGGCATCGAACGCGAGGTCGCGGTGCTGGATCGCGCCGCGGCGCTGCGCGCGCTCGGCATCGAGCCCGCGGGCCTGCAGGCCGTGGCCTTCGAGTCGCGCAACACCATCACCAACCGTGGCACGGCGCAGTGGACGAAGCGGGGCGGGCTGCTGTCGATCTGGATCCTGGGCATGTTCCCGCCCGGCGACCACTGCACGGTGGTCGTGCCGCTCGCACTGTCGCTCGACCAGCCCACGGCCGGGCTCGTGAACGACAGCTACTTTGGCACGGTGCCCGCAGACCGCCTGGAGCGCGTGCCGGCGGGCCCGCTGGTGCAGATGCCCCCAGAGGGCTCCGCACTGCTGTTCCGCGCCGACGGCCGGTACCGGAGCAAGATCGGTGTACGGCCCGAGGCCGCGCAGCCGGTGCTCGGCAGCTGGGATCCCGATCGCGAGGTGCTCACGCTCGTCACGTACACCAAGCCCGACGGGGCGCGCGCCTACGTCAACTCGACGTGGGGCGCCGCGCAACCAGAGCCCTACGGAGGCGACGTGGTCAACAGCTACAACGACGGCCCCTCGGTGCCGGGCGGCGAACCCTTCGGCCCGTTCCACGAGCTGGAGACCTCTTCACCTGCCGCCGAACTCGCACCCGGCGCAAGCCTGCGCCACGACCACCGCACGATCCACCTCTCGGGCTCGCGCGCAGCACTCGATCGCGCCGCGCGCCGTACGCTCGGCGTGTCGCTCGACGAGATCGAGCGACGGTAGCTCCGCTCAGCGCCCGGCAGCGTGCACGCGCAGCTTCGGCACGAGTTCGGCCGGCACCGTGAGGCGCACCGTGGGCTGCGCGGCTTTCACCTCGACCTGCCAGGCGTGCAGCACCTCCCACTCGTCTTCCTTGTCCACCACCAGCCGGATGCGGTAGGCGCCCTCGACGGTGAACCTGCCCTTCACGCGCCCGTCCTTGGGCCGCGTCGACCACGAATCGTGCAGCCAGTAGCCCTCGTCGAGGCCGAGGGCGGCAAGGGTGCGCGGCATGCCCTCGAGTTCGCTGCTGAGGAGCAAGTCGGGCCGCAGCGCCGTGGCATCGACCCCGTCGAGCACGAACTCCACCTCGAGGGGCGCTTCCGTGCGGAGGTCGAGGTTGCCCACGGGTCCGGACCAGTGGATCGGCCGGAACTCGTGGCTCAAGAGCAACAGCTCAACCTGCGTCGAGGGCACGAGCGTGCGGAACACCCCGTGCTCCATCCAGTCGCACTCGTGCCATTCCTGTTCGGGCGGCACGCGCAACAGCACCGAGGCGGAGAGGTCGGCCACGGTGCCCGCCGTGTCCAGCAGCCGCACCTGCAGTCCGTGGACCTTGCCGCGCAGGTCGAGCGGATCGAGGCGTGGGTCCTTGGTGCCCTGGGGAGTCACGACCACGCGCTCGACGCGCCCGAGCTCACGCTCGCCGAGCAGCACGCGCAGCGTGACCTCGCCGGGCCGGAGACCACGCATCGACGCGAAGAACGCGCCATCGCGCAACTCGAGTTCGCCCTCGACCTGCAGGGCCTCGGTGCCGGCCTCGACAGTCAGGTGCTCCCCGCGGGCAAGTCCGGCATCGAACAGCACGCGCACGTCGAGGCGCGCCGACCGGACCAGTTCGATGCGCAGGTCCTCCTGGCCCAGCCGGAACTCGACGGGCTCGATGGGCTCGAACTCGCGGTTCGAGACGCGCAACCTGCGCCGCGCCGTCGCATCCGCCTTCACCGCATGGACCGCGAAGGCCCCGTCCTCGGCAAGCACGGCGCGGTGGTTCCGGTCCGGGTCCCAGTCGCCGTCCGGCTGCAGCACCTCCACGCTCAGGCGCGCACGCGGTCGCATGGCTTGGTCCTGTACCACGAGGCGCCCTGCTGCCACCTGCACGAGGGGCACCAGGGCCACGTCGCCGAGTTCCACCTGCTTGAGCGCCGGGGGCACCACCACCACGTCCGAGGAGGCGAAGGCCGAGGCGTCGCTCGAGCTGGCGAGCACGAACCGCACCTTGCCGCTGGCATCGAGGTCGGTCGGGTCGAAGGCCCAGCGGAACGCCCCATCGGGCTGCACGGTGCACCAGCCCACGTGCTCGTCGTCCGCCGCGCGCCGCACGGCAACCCAGTCCACCTTCGCGAGCATGTCGGCATCGGCGAGCAACC
>JBEATZ010000517.1:0-3086 GCA_041161695.1 Planctomycetota bacterium
GCTCGAGGAACGCCGCCGAAAGATCCTGGCGACCTTCGACCCGGCGCCGGCCGCGCGCGACGCGGCGCGCGCCTTCGAGCGCGCGGCCGAGGGCGCGGTCGACCCCGCCACGCCGCCCGCGGTGCGCGACCGCATCGCGCGCGCCGTCGCGGAGGGGCAGCTGCGCGACCTCGAGCGGCTCTGGTACCGCCTGCCGGAGGGGTCTCGCGCGCAGGTGCGCCTCACGCACGCGCTCGAGCGACTGCGCGAGCGCTTCGAGGTCGACGCCATGGTGTCGCGCTGGCCCTTCACCGGGCGCGAGGCGCTCGACGTGCCGCGCGCGCTCGAGGTGAAGACCGAGCTCGAGGAGATCGAGCGCCTGCTCGAGCAGCTGCGCGAGGCGCTGAAGGACGCCAAGCCTGCCGTCATCGACATGGACGCGCTCGAGCGCTTCGCCCCGCAGGAGCAGGTCGACTCGCTGCGCGACGCGCAGCGACGCGTCAACGAGCTGCTCGAGCGACTCGCCGAGGAGGCGGGACTCGCGCGCACGCCCGAGGGCGGGTGGAAGGTGACCCCGAAGGCCATGCGCCTCTACCAGCGCGGGCTGCTCGCCACCATCTTCGGCGACCTGCAGGCCGCGCGCAGCGGCCGCCACGAGGGCGTCTCCAGCCCCGACGGCGCCGTCGAGCTGCCCTCGACCCGCGCCTTCGAGTTCGGCGACAGCCCCTCGGCGATGGACATCCCGCAGACCATGGTGAACGCCATGCTGCGCGAGTCGCGGGAAGGCGCCCGCGCCCCCGGCGACCCCGTGCGCCTGCGCACGCAGGACATCGAGGTGCACCGGACGCGCCACCAGCCCAAGTGCGCCACCGCCGTCGTGATCGACATGTCGGGCTCGATGCGCCACGGCGGCCAGTACGTGCAGGCCAAGCGCATGGCGCTCGCGCTCGACGGGCTGATCCGCTCGGAGTACCCCGGCGACTTCCTGCAGTTCGTCGAGATGTACACGATCGCGCGCCTGCGCTCCCCCGGAGAGGTGGCCTCGGCGATGCCGAAGCCCGTCACCATCCACGAGCCCGTGGTCCGCCTGCGCGCGGACATGTCCGACCCGGCGATCGGCGAGCTCGACCTGCCGCTCCACTTCACGAACATCCAGCGCGCGCTCCAGCTCTCGCGACAGTGGCTCACCGGCCGGCCGACGCCCAACCGCCAGGTCATGCTCATCACCGACGGGCTCCCGACCGCGCACTTCGAGGGGAGCGACCTCTTCATGCTCTACCCGCCGGACCCGCGCACCGAGCGCGCCACGGTGCGCGAGGCGATGCGGTGCAAGGAGGCGGGCATCACGATCAACGTGTTCCTGCTGCCCTCGTGGAGCCAGACCGAGGACGACGTGCAGTTCGCGCACCGCATGGCGGAATCGACCGGCGGCCGCGTGTTCTTCGTCGCCGGCCGCGACCTCGACCGCTTCGTGGTGTGGGACTACGTGAAGCGCCGGCGGTCGATCCTCGGGTGAGCGGACGCGAATCCCGCCGGATTCATCCACGTTTCAGGCCTTGAACGCACCGCCGAGTCCGCATAGCGTTATCCGCTTGGGCAGGAGGCCCTCCACCATGATCCCCCACGCGCGCAGCACCCCCATGAGCGGAAACACCTCGACCTTCGACAACCCCACCCGGGCGTCCGACTACTTCGGCTGCATGACCTTCAGCGGCGACACCATGCTGAAGCGGCTGCCGAGCGACGTCTTCGCCAAGCTGCAGAAGACGATCTCGGAGGGCAGCGCGCTCGACCCCGCGATCGCCAACACCGTCGCGGTGGCCATGAAGGACTGGTCCATCGAGCACGGGGCGACGCACTACTGCCACTGGTTCCAGCCGCTCACGGGGATCAGCGCCGAGAAGCACGACGCCTTCCTGAGCCCGATGGCCGACGGCAGCGCCATCGAGAAGTTCTCCGGCAACCAGCTGATCGTCGGCGAGCCCGACGCCTCGAGCTTCCCCTCCGGCGGCATCCGCGACACCTACGAGGCGCGCGGCTACACCGCCTGGGACTGCACGAGCCCGGCGTTCCTCATGAAGAGCGCGTCCGGCATCGTCACGCTCTGCATCCCCACCGCCTTCGTCAGCTGGACCGGCGAGGCCCTCGACAAGAAGACCCCGCACCTGCGCTCCATCCAGGCGATGTCGAGGCAGGCGATGCGCATCCTGAGGCTCTTCGGCAGCGACGCGGGCGTCAAGCAGGTGCATGCCACCCTCGGCTGCGAGCAGGAGTACTTCCTGGTCGAGCGCGAGCAGCACGAGCAGCGCATGGACCTCGCCCTCACCGGGCGCACCATGGTGGGCGCCAACGCCCCGAAGGGCCACCAGCTCGACGACCACTACTTCGGCACCGTGCCCGACCGCGTCCTGGCCTTCATGGCCGAGGTCGAGGCGCGCCTCTTCGAGCTGGGCGTCCCGGTGAAGACCCGCCACAACGAGGTCGCCCCCAGCCAGTACGAGATCGCCCCCACCTTCGAGAACGCCAACATCGCCGTCGACCACCAGATGGTCACCATGCAGGTGCTCCGCGCGGTGGCGCGCTCGCACGGCTTCGAGTGCCTGCTCCACGAGAAGCCCTTCGCCGGGATCAACGGCAGCGGCAAGCACAACAACTGGTCGATGGCGACCGACACCGGCGTCAACCTGCTCGACCCGCGCGACGAGACCCACAACAACATGCAGTTCCTGGTGTTCCTGGCGGCGGTGATCCGCGCCGTGGACATGCGCGCGGACCTGCTGCGGGCGTCGATCGCGAGCCCCGCGAACGACCACCGCCTCGGCGCCAACGAGGCCCCGCCGGCGATCATGAGCATCTTCCTCGGCGACATGCTGAGCGACATCCTCGACCAGGTCGAGAGCGGCACGCCCAAGAAGACCAAGTCGGGCGGCGCCCTCGACCTCGGCGCCAGCACCCTGCCCCAGATCCCGCGCCACGCGAGCGACCGCAACCGCACGTCGCCGTTCGCCTTCACCGGCAACAAGTTCGAGTTCCGCGCGGTCGGGTCCACCATGCCCGTGGCGTGGCCGAACACCGTGCTGAACACGATCGTGGCGGAGAGCATCGAC
>JBEATZ010000361.1:0-2736 GCA_041161695.1 Planctomycetota bacterium
GTCTGGGGCGCCTCCTTGTCGGCAGCCCGCAGGCGCTCTTCCCGCTCGGCCACCACCTTGGGCTTCTCGCGGTGGAAGGTGAAGGTCACCTCGGTACCCGCAGGCGGACAGGCCTCGGTGAGGTACCAGTTCTGGTCGTCGCGCGCGTTCGCGTGCACCATCGTGGCGAGGTGGTTGTCGGGCGACATGTAGGGAATGCTCACCAGGTTGCCCTCGAAGTCGGCCACGTACACCGGCGGCTCGTCGCGGTACATCGCGGCCATGCGGCCCCCGAGGTAGACCCAGCTCGCGCCGCGCACCGGCCGTTGCGCACCCAGGTCGGCGATGAGCTCCTCGACGCCGTGCTCGCGGGCCGTCCCGTCTTCGGCCTTCCAGGACACCGTCATCCACAGCCCGTCGCCCTTCGGCGGCGTGACCTCGAACGGATCGGCGCCCTTCTCGATCTCCTCCATCGTGGGCGGCGGCACCTTGTCCTTGTAGGTGACGTTGGTGCCCTGCTTCAGGCCCAGCAGCAACAGCGCGCCGTTGAGCACGGAGGGCCGCACCTTGGTGACGAACACCGACTCGTGCTTCTTGCCGCGCTGGCTGATCAGCAGGTACTCCACCGGGTCGGGCGGGTTGTTCATGACCGCAGGGATGCTCACGGTGCGCGCCTTGGCGTCCACCGTGATGCCCTGCTCGCGGAACTTCGCGAGCATCTCCTCGACTGCGTTCTTCAACGACTCCTGCTGCTGCGGCTTCGCATCGGGCTGCGGCGGCTTCGCGGGCGCGGGTTCCTGCGAAGTGACGCAGGCCGCGAGGGCGAGGGTGAGGAAGAGGGACTTGGTGCAGGAGGCCATGTCAGAGTCCTTGCAGGAGTTGGACGACCTGTTCGCGCGTGCGCAGGTCGCGGCCGGCGAATTCGAGCGCGAGCACGGCTGCTGCGCGAGCACCATCGGGGTCGCCCGCGGCGGCGAGCGAACGGGCTCGCGCGAGGTGCGGCAGCGCGGCCAGTGCAGCAACCGGGTCCACGCCCTCGGCGACGGCGCGTTCCTGGCCGATGCGGCGCAGCAGCTCGGGGCCGTCGAGGAGGCGCAACAGCACGCGTGCAGCCTCGCGTGCCGTCGACTCGGCCTCGGCGTGGCGGCCTGCCTGCAGTGCAGCCCGCGCGCGCAGCAGCGGGGCGAGCGCCCGGGCCCTGGTGTCGGCAGCCGTGGGGTCCTCGACCGCAGGGTCCCGGGCCGCGAGGTCGGCCGTGGCGAGGGCCACGGCATCGCGCACCTCGGGAGCAGGAGCAAGCTGGCTCCAAAGCGCCAGCATCTGTGCCGGACTCGGCAGACGGTGCAGCTGTGCCTGTGCGGAGCCGAGCAGCGCCGCGGTCACGTCCGCGCACGATGCGCCGGCAGTGGACGCATCCATCCTGCGCAACCGTTCCGAAGCAGCCGCCACGCGCTGGAAGTCCGAGGGGTGGGCCCGTTCGTTGGCAGGCGTCTCCCGCTCCAGCGCCAAACGCGCGAGGAACCGTGCATCGGCCGCGCCGGGCGGTTCGGGCAGCAAGGCAGGCAGCGCGTGGCCCACGGAGGTGGCCAGTTGGCCCTGCTCGCCGCGCGCGAGCGCCTGGTCGAGCGCGGCCACGAGCATGTCGCGGCCGGCACCCTGCAGCAGCACGGGGACGACCTCGTCCAGCGGCAGCTCCGAGTCCTCGCCGAGGGCGAGCATCTGCGCCGCAAGGATGCGCTGCAGTTCTGCGTCCGGGTGGCTCGCGGCCCAGGCCAGGGCGACCGCCTGACGTTCCGGATCGTCGAGGTCCCTCGCGGTGTCGACGAGCACGTCGGCGTCCGCCCGGGTGGGCGGCACGACCCGCTGCGCGCACGAGCGCAGCAGGTGGAACGGCATCGTCTCGACGGCCGCCGCGAGCGCCGTGAAGGCTGCGCGATCCCCGCCTGCAGCGAGTTCGATGCGGATGCGCGTGGCAGCCCGCCGGTCCTGCATGCCCTCGAGCCGTTCGCGGAGCCACGGCAGGCCCCCGCCATCCTCGCGCAGCAGGGTCCACTCCACCGCCTCGACGAGCGGGCGGTTCTCCTCCACCAAGCGGTTCCAGGCAACATCCATCGCCGAACGGCTGCCCCGCGCGAGCAACACGCCGGCCGCGGCATCGAGCACCTGGAACGAGGCCAGCGGCAGCAGCGCGAGCACGCGGGCCTCGAGGACGGGCGTGAGCGCGCGGTTGCGCAGCAGCAGCAGCGCCTGCTGGACGAGGAGCTCCTCGGCGCCGAGGGCAAGCAACCAGGTGGACTCAGCGATCGACCCAGCCGGGGCGCCCAGCAGCATGCGGATGCCCGCGGGCCCGAGGCTCCGTGCGCGCGCCACCACCGATTCGGAGTGGTTGCCGCGCTCGCACAGCAGCTGGAACGCGATCAGCCGCGCCTTCGGCTCCGCCGTCTCGTCGGCCATGAGGGCCTCGAGACGGCGCACCCGGTGGTCCGTGGCGACCTCGCCCTTGAGCATGAGCAGCCAGCAGGACTCGAGCGGCTCGGTTCCATCGAGCACCGCCAGGGAGCGCTCGTGCAGCGCCTCGGAGCCGGCCGAGGCGAGATGCGTGGCAATGGCAAAGCGGGTGGCAGGCGGCAGCTGCAGCGCGATGGCCAGCAGTTGCAGTTCGCCGAGCCGCGACAGCTGCTGCACGAACGGCTGGAAGCGCTCGAAGGGCAACCCGCGCTGCAGCGCCTGCAGCAGGCTCCCGACGAGGCCGTCCGC
>JBEATZ010000381.1:0-5135 GCA_041161695.1 Planctomycetota bacterium
CCGGACGCAGGGTGCTGGTCGTGGGCGGGGGCGACAGCGCCATCGAGGCGGCGTTGGCGCTAGCCGACCAGCAGGGCACGACGGTGACCCTCAGCTACCGCAAGGAAGCGCTGTTCCGCCTGAAGGCGCGCAACGACAAGGCCATCCACGAGGCGATCCTCCGCGGCCGCGTGACCGCACTGTTTGCCAGCGAGGTGACGGCGATCCACGAGGACCGCGTGGAGCTGTCGGTGAGGGACGGCGCTGCCCTGCGCACGGTCGCCTTGCCCAACGACGACGTGTTCGTGCTCGCCGGCGGCAACCCGCCGTTCCCGCTGCTGGAAGCCGCGGGCGTGAGCTTCGATCCCTCGCTGCGCGAGGAAGGCGAGGCGGTTGCGACGGCCAGCACCGGCCTGATGGGTTCGCTGGCGATCGCCTCGGTCGGCAGCGCGCTGCTGCTCGGGCTGCTGTGGTGGCGCGACGACTACTACGGGCTGACCGCCGCGGCGCGCGAGGACTCGCCATGGCACGCCCTGCTCGCGCCGTCCGGCGCGGTGGGCCTCGGCGCAGGCCTGCTGGCTGCGGTGCTGTTCCTGGCCAACCTCGCCTACCTGCTGCGCCGCAGCGCCTGGGGCAACTGGCTGCCCGCGAGCCTGCGCGCGTGGATGAACCTGCACGTGGCCACGGGCCTGCTGTCGCTGTTGCTCGTGCTGATGCACTGCGCCTTCCTCCCCAAGGGCACCGTGGGCACCGATGCGCTGCTCGCGCTCGCCATCGTCGTTGGCGCAGGGGCAGTGGGCCGCTGGCTCTATGCCTTCGTGCCCCGGCGTCAGAACGGCGCCCAGCAGGACCTCGAGGACGTGCAGGCGCGCGTGACGACGCTCGCCGCCGCCTGGGACCGCGAGCAGGGTTCGGTGGCCGCGCGACTCCGTGTCGAGATCGAACAGCTGGCCCTGAGTGCCCCGTGGCGCCGCAACCTCGCGAGCAGGATCGCCGGCCTGCTGACCAGCGAATGGGCGTTTCGCCGCCGCCTCGCGCGCTGGGAACGGGAGGCGATCGCCGATGGGATGACAGCCGTGGATGCGGCACGCCTCATGACCCTCGCCCGTTCCGCCCACCGCCTTGCCGTCCAGGTCGCGCACTTCGAGGAGATCCGCGGGCTGCTCGCGGGCTGGCGCTGGATCCACCGCTGGCTCGCGCTGTTGATGGTCCTCCTCACGATCCTGCACGTGCGCACCGTCATCGCCACCGGCGCCGTCGACTGGTCCGTGCTCGGCATCCCCTTCGGAGGTTCGAAGTGAAGCTGCTGCGCGTCCTCGCCACGATGCTCACGCTGGCGCTCGTGCTGGCCGTCGTGCTCTGGGAATCCGAGCACCGCACCTCCCCGGGACCGCTGCATCCTGCCCATGCCGCAGTGGCGGCCCTCGACGGCGGCGCGAACTGCGAGGCCTGCCATGGCGACGGCACCAGGCAAGGCATGGCCAGCGCCTGCAGCACGTGCCACGAGCCCATCGGCAAGCAACTGGCGGATGCGCGCGGACTGCACGGCTCTCTCGACCCAGCCCTGGCGCGCGACTGCGCCGCGTGCCACGACGACCACCACGGGGCCGAGACGCGACTCATCCGCGAGGCGGCCTTCGTGCTTGCAGGCGTGCCGGACCGCACCCGTTACGACCACGCCCACGTGGCCGACTGGGCCCTCGCCGGCGCCCACGCGGGGCTCGCGTGCACGAAGTGCCACGTCCACGCCGATGCGGCCGCACCTCCCGCGGGCGGCAGGTTCCTCGGCCTCTCGCAGTCGTGCGCGAGTTGCCACGACGACGTGCACCGCGGCGCGTTCGGCGCCGACTGCACCACCTGCCACGGCCAGGAGCGACCGTTCCGCGAGGCCCCGGGCTTCCGGCACGAGGTGTTCGCGCTGACGGGAGCCCACGCATCGGTCGGCTGCACGGAGTGTCATGCCGAGGGTTCCGATCGCGCGGTCGTCTCCTACCGCACGCGCAGGCCCGAGCCCCGCGCCTGCAATGCCTGCCACGAGAACGTGCACGTGGCCACGGCAACGAAGCCCGCTGCCTCACTGCGGCTCGCCGACAGCTCCGACTGCAGCCGCTGCCACGAGGCGACGAACTGGACCGCAGCGCGCATGGACGCGGCAGCGCACGCGCGCACCGGCTTCGCGCTCGCAGGCGCACATGCTGCCGTCGCATGTGCAAGTTGCCATGGCGATGCCAAACAGGCCCCGCGGTACGGCACGCCGGCCCCCGCCGAGCGCGCCTGCGCAAGCTGCCACGACAGCCCGCACACGCAGGCGGTGCTGGAACTCACGACCGCGGCGCCGTCATCCGCCAATGCCTGCGCGGACTGCCACGTGGTCGAGGACAGCAGCTTCCGGGCCGGCAGGATGACGGCGGCACAGCACGCCGCCACCGGCTTCCAGCTGGCGATCCCCCACGCGACCGTTGCCTGCGCGAAGTGCCATGGCGAGCCGAGCCGGCCGTGGGCGAGCCGCTTCCCGGGCCGGCAGCCCGCCGACTGCCGCGCCTGCCACATGGACGTCCATGCGGGGCAGTTCGACCACGACCCGCGCCACGCCCAGTGCACGAGCTGCCACGAGGTGGACAAGTTCGTGCCGCACCGCTTCGACGTGGCCATGCACGCGAGGACGGACTTCGCGCTCACCGGCAGCCACGAGCGCGCGCGCTGCGAGGCATGCCACGACGAGGTGACGAACCACCCGACCCTCGGCACCCAGGTGCGACGCTTCCACGGCACGGAGCAGGCGTGCGCGAGCTGCCACGCAGACGTGCACGCAGGCAGGTTCGACCAGCAGGGCCTGCCCGCCACGGTGGGCGGCAACGCCGGCTGCGCGCGCTGCCACGACACGGTCCAGTTCGCTCCTGCCGCGGTCGCGTTCGACCATGCGCTGTGGACCGGTTACCCGCTCCTCGGCGCCCACGAGGCCGTCGGCTGCTCCGGGTGCCACCCGCGCACGACCGAGCCGCCGCGCATGCACGGGCCGGCGAAGGGCAGGGAGTGCGCCAGTTGCCACGAGGACGTGCACCAGGGCCAGTTCGCGACCCGCGATCCGCGCACTGGCGCCACGACCACCGACTGCGCACGATGCCACGTCGTCGAGGACCTGCGCGCGCTCCGGTTCGACCACCAGCGCGACAGCAGGTTCGCCCTCGACGCGAACCACGACAAACTCGCATGCTCCAGCTGCCACCGGAGCGTGCAGACCGAACGAGGCCCGATGATCCGCTACAAGCCGCTCGGCACGAACTGCGGCGACTGCCACGTTGCCGTGCCGAAGGCGCGCAAGGAGCCACGGTGAACTGCCGTGCTGCCATCCCTGCGGCCCTGCTGGTCCTCCTCGGGGCCGGGAGGCTGCGCGCGCAGGAGCCGCGGCAGCTCGAGGTGACGGTGACCTCGGTCTCGGGCCGCAACGTGTTCCTCGACCGCGGCCGCAGCGACGGCCTCGTGCCCGGGACGCTCGTGCGGTTGATGCCAGCCGGTGAACCCGAGGTCGAGGTGACCGTCCGCGCATCCACGAGTTCCTCGGCGCGCTGCGAACTGCCTGCAGGTGCGCGCGCACTGCCCATCGGCACGCGCGGCATGGCCACGGTCACCCCTGCGGGCGCGGCGGGCGAGAAGAAGCCCGACCACCCGGACTGGCAGCGCCAGGACCCGGCGCGCAAGCCCGACGATCCGCTGCTCGTGCCCGCCTACGGACGCAAGCCCTCGCAGCGCCCTGCGACCGTGAGCGGCCGCGTCTACGGCTTCGGCCAGTGGAACCGGGACAACCAGCAGTCGAACGACTACCTGCTCGGACGGCTGGGCGGCGCGTACGAGATGACCAACCCCATCGGCCGCGGCGGCAGGTTCGTCGCCGAGGGCGAGGTCGACCAGCGCAGCACCGAGGTCGAGGGCGAGACGATCGAGGACACGACGCGCGGCCGCATCGACCTGTTCTCGTATGCCGAGGGCGACGAGGAGTGGGCGCCGTTCGGCTGGGAGGCCGGCCGCATGTACTCGGCGGCGCTTCCCGAACTCGGCCTGCTCGACGGCGCCGAGGGCATCGTGCGCTTCGACAACGGCATGCGCGTGGGAGCTGCAGCGGGCGCCTACCCGCTGCCGTACGTGAACAGCGACTGGGGCGCCGACTACGGCTTCCACCTGTTCACCGACTTCGGCGCCGACCGCGAGGGTCCAGTGGCGGGCACGGTGGGCATCCAGAAGACGTGGCACGAGGGCGAGGCCGACCGCGACCTCGGCATCCTGCGCGTCGAGGGCCGACCGGGCGGTGATGTCTGGTACTACGCCAGCGCCAAGCTCGACCTCTACACGAGCGACGACACCATCAAGGGCAGCGGCATCGAACTCACCGAGTTCCTCGGCCAGTTGCGCAAGGACGGCCGCGAGTTCGGCGTGGGCGCGCTCTTCTCCCACTTCACGTGGCCCGAGCTGCTGCGCGACGAGTACCTGTGGCAGGACGACCCCGTCACGCCGTCCCCCGTGCCCGGACCGTTCAACGACCCCTGGAACCTCGTCGAGGACGGGTACGTGGACCGCCTCGGCGCCGATGCGTGGTGGCGCAGCACCGACGTGGTGCGCTGGACCGCGCGCATCGACCAGTGGACCGACCAGGAGTCGAATGGTCTGTCGGGCGAACTGGGCGTCGACCACTCCAACTTCCTCGACACCGGCACCTTCGCCAACCTCACGTTGGTGTGGACCGACGGCGAGTACACCGACGGTCCCGGCGCGCGCTTCCGCCTGCGCCGCTCCTTCGGCGCCGTGGCTGCATCGGTGGGCGCCTCGCTGCTGAGCTTCGAGTACTTCGACCTCGCCTCAGGCGAGTCGAGCTACGTCCGCCAGACGTGGTTCGCCCAGCTCGACTTCACCGTCGGCGACTTCGACGGCAGCTTCACCGTCGAGCAGTGGTTCGGTGACGAGGAAGACGCAACCGCCATCGGCATCTTCGGACAGCAGAGGTTCTGAGCCATGCACACACCCCCACGCGTTGCCCGACACCACCTGCTGCTGGCCGTGGCCCTCATGCTGCTCTGGACGGCATGCGCCTCGCTGGTCCCGCGGCAGGGCTGGGATCCCGCCAACGGGCCGGTGATCCCCCACGACAACTTCCCCGCCGACTG
>JBEATZ010000424.1:0-4007 GCA_041161695.1 Planctomycetota bacterium
GCCGCGGTGAGGATCGGGCCGACCTTCGGGCCGTGGGTGAGCATGCAGCTGATGGCAGGCAACACGCGCTCCTGCAGCCGGCCGCGCGGCCGCAACACCGAGCAGAGGCGACGCAACTGCCGCTGGCCGGTGCCCTCGCGCTCCTCGCGCACCTTGCGCACGCGGGCCGTGAGCTTCTGCACCTCGTCGCGAGCCTTGTCGCGCGCGCGCTCGAGCGCGCCCGTGAGCGACGGGTCGAGCCTCGCTAGGTCGGGCGCGAGTGCGTCGAGCCGGCCCGTGAGCGCCGCAACCGCGTCGTCGATGGCGCTCTCGAGCGTTCCGCTGGACTCACCCTGCATGCGTGCGGCAAGGGCCTCGGGTCCGGCCTCGAGGTCGGTCAGGTCGAGCGCGAACTTCTGCAGCAACCGCTGCAGCGAGGGCTCGACGAGCGTGAGCGAGGCGCGCGGCACCAGCACGGGCATCGCGACCCCCAGCAGCCGGTACACCGCGCCCACGACCGACAGGTAGCCGAGCTCGCCCGGGCCGGCAACGAAGCCGAGCGTGGGCAACACCGCGTCCTGCCAGACCGGGCGCAGCAGCGCGCCAGGGCTCGCCTGCGTGACGTCGCCCACGGATTCGCCGTCGTGGAGCGCCACGCGGCGGCCCTGCTCGAGGCGGAACATCAGCGTGCTCTCGGGCTCGATCGTCACGTCGAGTCCCTCGCGGCGCAGTTGATCGCACTGTGCGCGCACGCAACTGCGCACTTCGCCGGCCCGCGACCAGAACGTGCCCAGCACGTCGAAGGCGCGGCGCGGCAGGTCGCGCGCCTCGATGACGACGAGACCCTCGCTGCCGAACACCTCGAACAGCATGCGCGCGAATCCCGAGCCCAGCGGCTCGTCGGCACCGCGCGGCCGGAAGCAGCCGAGCGCCCACTCGCGGAACTCCGTCTGCGGCAGCAACGGCTCCACCTCGGCGAGCAGGCGCTCCATGGCCGATCCGGCGCGCACGTGGCGCAGTGCCTCGCCATGGTGTTCGAGCTCGAGGCGAAACCGCTGCAGCTCGTGCGCTGCGTTGGGCAGGAACAGCCGGTTGGCCTCGTCGAGGTCGTGGTCGTCGGTGTGGTTCCAGAACAGCGGCACCACGCGCGGCGCGCCGGGCACCCTGGCGATCTCGCGGCACATCCGGACGGCCGTGGCGGCCTTGTGCAGGCTGAACAGCGGTCCGCCCAGCAGGCCGGGCTGCTGGCCGGTGACGATGACGTGGGTGTCGGGCTGTGCGAGCAGCCGCGCATTGGCGAGGGAGGCCTCGGGCGCGCCGTGCCGCTCGGCGTAGGCGACGAGGGCCGCACTCAGCTCTGCTGCGGGCACGAGGCGCTGTGCGCCACGTGGCGCACGCGCGAGGAACTCGTCGACGGTGCGCGCGCGGGCGCCGAGATGGGCGGCGAGACGAGGGTCGTCGTCGAGGAAGCGCTGGTGCGTGGCACTGCTCCCGAGCGCGGCAAACGGCAGGTGGCGCAGCACGGGGTTCACGACGGCACGGCCCTCATGCGTGCGCCTTGCCGCGGCTCACCACGAGGCACTCCGCAGCGAAGGCAGCCGCTGCAGCCTCGACCTTGGTGAGCCAGTCCGGGTCGGCGGGCTTGAAGGCCTGCATGACGCCGCGGCTCTGCGAGACGAGGGCGCCGAGGCCACGGCGGTCGAAGGCTGCCGCGAGGTCCGCGACCTTGCCGCCCTGGGCACCGACGCCCGGCAGCAGCAGCCAGGCGCTGGGCATGAGCTTGCGCAAGCGCGCGAGTTCCTCGGGCCACGTGGCCCCCACCACGGCGCCGATCGGCCCGTAGCCCTCGACGGCCTCGAAGTCGCGGTTCCACTGCTCGATCGTGCGCGCCACGCGGTCGCAGAGCGGCTCGCCGTCGACCTTCAGGTCCTGGAAGTCGCGGGCACCCGGGTTGCTGGTGCGCGCGAGCACGAACACCGCCTTGCGCCCGGTTGCCGACGGCTTGCAGTGCTTCAGGAACGGGTCGATCGAGTCGCGTCCCAGGTACGGGTGCAGGGTGACCGCATCGGACCACTGGAAGTGCCCTTCGGCATAGGCCTCGGCCGTGGAGCCGATGTCGCCGCGCTTGATGTCGCCGAGGACGAGGAGACCTGCCGCGCGGGCGTCGGCACAGACGCGCTCCCACGCGGCAAAGCCCTGCGAACCGTAGCACTCGAAGAACGCGATGTTGGGCTTCACCACCGGCACGTGCCGCGCGAGCGCGGGCAGTGCGCGCGCGTAGAACGCGACGAGACGCTCGGGAGCGGGCGCGCCCGGCAGCAGCCCTGCGGGGAGGGCATCGAGGCGTGGGTCGAGCCCGACCACCGCAGGTGCCGCGCCGTGCAGGATCTTGTTCGCGAGATCGTGTCCGAAGTCCACCAGGGCCATGCGCCAGAGGTTAGGGGCACGGGGGCAAAAGCCAACCTGACGCTCCCGAACGCGGGTTGCAGCGTGGACCGGAATGGCGCGGTCTGGTCTCCTACCGCGCCCCCAGGACCAGCCTTTCATGACCTTGATCTTCGTTCCGAAGGAGCCTGCCGCCGGTGAGTCGCGTGTGAGCGCGATCCCCGAGACGGTGAAGGCGATGGTGAAGCAGGGATTCCAGGTGGCCGTCGAACACGGCGCCGGTGCCCATGCCGGATTCCCCGATGCCGACTACGAGGCCGCGGGTGCGAGCCTGTGCGGACCCGACATGCGCGCAAGCGCGGACATGGTCCTCGGCATCAACGCGCCCACGGTGGATCAGGCGCGGGCACAGAAGGCAGGATCCCTGCTGGTCTGCAGCCTGCTGCCCGGCCAGAACCTGCCCGTGGTGGCCGCGCTTCGCGATGCGCGGGTGACGGCCATGGCCCTGGAGTTCATGCCGCGCATCACGCGCGCCCAGAAGATGGACATCCTGTCCTCGCAGGCCACCTGCGCTGGCTACCAGGCCGTGCTGCTGGCTGCGGCCAAGCTGCCCAAGATGTTCCCGCTGCTGATGACCGCGGCCGGCACCATCACCCCGGCGCGCGTGCTGATCCTCGGCGCGGGCGTCGCAGGACTGCAGGCCATTGCCACCGCAAAGCGCCTCGGCGCCGTGGTCGAGGCCAACGACATCCGCCCCGCCTGCCGCGAGCAGGTCGAGTCCCTGGGCGGCAAGTTCGTCGACACGGGCGCGCCGCCTGATGCCGAGACCTCGGGCGGTTACGCCAAGGAGGCCTCCGAGGAGTTCCTGCGCAAGCAGCGCGAGATCCTCACCCACCACATGGCGCAGGCCGACGTGGTGATCACCACTGCGCTCGTCCCGGGCCGCAAGGCGCCGGTGCTGATGACGGCCGAGATGGTGGCTGCCATGAAGCCGGGCTCGGTCATCGTCGACATGGCGGTGGCACAGGGCGGCAACGTGGTTGGCTCGAAGCCCGGGGAGACCGTCGTGGTGAACGGCGTGAGCATCCTCGGCGAAACCAACCTCGCCGGTCAGGTGGCCGCCGATGCAAGCCGCATGTTCGCGCGCAACATCGCGTCGTTCCTGCCCGAGTTCAGCAAGGCCGGCCAGGTCACCATCGACCTCGCCCACGAAATCCTGAAGTCCGTCGTCGTCACCCACGGCGGCGAAGTCTGCCACCAACCCACCGCCGCGGCACTCGCGGCAAAGATGTGAACATGCTGTCCCTCGTCGAGACCCTCGGTACGGCAACTGATCCCATGGCGCTCGAGGCGAGCAACGTCTTTTTGACGTTCTTCGTCTTCGTCATCGCCTCGCTGCTCGGCTTCGAGCTCATCAACAAGGTGCCTCCCACGCTCCACACGCCGCTCATGTCGGGGTCGAATGCGATCTCGGGCATCACCGTCGTGGGGGCACTGCTGTGCGCCAAGGCAGGGGAAGGCACCTTCTCGCAGGTGCTGGCCTTCCTCGCGATCGTCTTCGCGATGGTCAACGTGGTCGGCGGATACATGGTCACCGATCGCATGCTGGCTTCGTTCAAGAAGAAGGCGAAGTGACCATGGAC
>JBEATZ010000443.1:0-4392 GCA_041161695.1 Planctomycetota bacterium
CAGCAGCGCGCGCGGCGACCAGGTGTCCGCTGCCTTGCGGAACCAGAGGAAGAGCAGGATCTCGGCGAGCACGCCCTCGGCCCACAGCGCGCCTGCGACCCCGGGGCTGATGCCGTGGGCGGTCCAGTGCAGCGTCGAGTAGCCGTAGAACGCCGCATGGCTGCCCTGGATGCAGCCGGCCGCGAGCAGCAGCCAGCAGAACTGGCGGTCGCGCAGCAGGCGAAGGATCGCGCTGCCATCCATCGCGCGTCGCACCGGATCCTGGCCCGGCAGGGCGAGCGAGCACGCCCATGCCACACCCAGCATGCCGAGCAGCAGCGGGTACAGGCTGGCGATGCGGTCCTCGTGCGCGCGGCCGCCGCCCGTCGTGCCGAGCCAGAGCCCCGCAGCGAGGTTGACGAGCAGGAACGAGAGCGATCCCCACATGCGCACCGGCCCGTAGCGGAAACCGAGCCGCTGGCCCACGGCCACCGTGAGGCTGTCGACGAGGGCATGGATCGGCGGGTAGGCGATCCCGAAGGCCATGCCTGCGAGGGCATACCAGAGGGTGCCCGAGCCGAGGCCGTAGCAGGCGAATGACACGACGCTGGCGAGCGCCAGGCGACGGATGAGCAGCGATGCCGAACCATGGTGGTCGGCGCGCTGCGACCAGAGCGGCCCGGCCACGGTTCGCGCGGCGATCATCGCCGTGAGGATCCATGCGATCTCGGCCTTGCTGCAGCCCTGCTGGTCGAGCCACAGCGGCCAGAACGGCATGAAGACGCCCAGCACCGCGAAGGAGCAGATGTAGAACGAGGCGAGCCGCAGACGCGAGTTGCCGGGTGGCGCCTGCTCGGCAGACCAGCTCATGGGGGTGGGATCCTCGCGGAGATCGGGCTCAGTCGGCGACGCGGCGGTAGACGGACACGAACGGCGGCTGCTTGGTCTTCGCGGGGTCGAACTCGATCGACTGGCGCAGTTCGTCTGGGCCCGTGCGCTCGTACACGACGGCACTCACGCCCTCGGCATCGCCGGTGCCGCGGAACTCGACCCTGCTGTCGGTGAGCGACTGCAGTTCGAACAACGACACGTCCTTGCGCTTCTCCGGGACGTCGAGGTCGCGGTGCATGTGGCGCAGCCGCAGCACCACCTTGTCCTCGTGGATGGCGACCTGGCTCACCTCGACGAACGCGCACTTCCCGTCGAGGCGCACCTGCCGGAACGTGCCGATGAGGAACTGGCCGCGCGGGCTCATCCAGTGTTCCTCGTTGATCGTCTTGTTCGGGTTCACGCACACCCACTTGCCGGCGAGGAAGGACAGCGGCGCGATGCGTGCGTCTGCCTTCGCGTGTGCCGGCAGTTCGAGTGCAGGGTTGGCGGGACCACCGGTGGCGCAGGAGGCGAGCAGCAGGGCGAGACCGGGGACGATGGCGTGCAGGATGCGGCGCATGGACACGGGCAGGCTATCGCGCGGGGCATCGCCTCGCTACCGCACCACGAACTGCCCCTCGTTCTGCTCGGCAAGCTGGCGCAGGAACTCCTCGCCCTTGCCCGTGCCCGTGAACACCGCATGGATGCGGATGCGCCGGTAGCGGTTGGCGCCGCGCACCAGTTCGAGGATCTCCGCAGGCTCCGTGACCTCGCCGCTCGTGGGCTCGCCGTCGGTGAGGAGGAACACCTCTTCGATGCCGCCCTCGCCCTGTTCGCCGAACTTCTGTTCCTGCAGCGCGAGCGCCTGGTCGAGCGCCTCGTACAGGTTGGTGCCCCCCAGCGCCTGCCAGCGCCCGAGGATCTCGGTGAGGGAGCGGATCGACTCGGAGGAGGACGACAGCGGCTTGCGCGTCCAGATGCGCGCCTCGGCATCGAAGGTGATGACATGGGCGCGTGACTCGTCCCCCATCGCCTGCACGGCGCGCAGCAGTTGCTCCTTCGCGACCTCGAGCCGGCTCGTGCCCCCCTTGCTCGATGCCGTCGTGGCCGGCTGGTCCATGGAACCGGACGTGTCGATGAGGAAGGCGATCTCGCGACCGGTCACCGGCACGTCGAAGAACCGCGCGCGCGTGCTCGCCACGGGCGAGACCTCGCGCCGGGGCGCGGGCACCGCGATGCGGTCTCGTTCCTGCTCCCAGAACGCGCGCCAGGCGGCAGCATCCGCGCCGTGCAGAGCGCCGGTCATCTCCTGCAGCGCGCGCACGGCGCGGTCCTTGAGCAGCGGCGAGGCGCGTTCGTTCACGGCCCGGGTGAGCTTGTCGACCTTGCCGCGCCGGTCGTCCAGGATCTCGATGAGCACGGGCACGGACTCCTTGCGCGGGATCGCCGCCGCGAGGTCCACGAGCTCCATGTCGGTCCGCCAGCCCATGGTGCCGAGGCGCGCAAGCGCCACCTGCAGCGCGCGATCGAGTTGCTCGGGCGCCACGCCGTCTCGCCTGCGCAGCAGCGCCAGCATGGCCCGCACCAGCGCCTGGCTCACCACCGGGTGGCGCTCGACGCCGAGGGTCCGGGTGAGGACGCCGAGCAGGGCAGGATCCTGAGCGAGTTCGAGCGCCTCGGCCGCGGCAAGTCGGACGCGTGCATCACCGGCGCCGAGCGCCTGCAGCACCGCCGGCCGGTCCTCCGGCTGCGCACGCTGCGCCAGCACGCGGACGGCAGCCACGCGCCTGCCCAACTCGAGCGGCGCGGGCGCGTCCGAGAGCTCGAAGGCGCTCTTGCCGGTGCCGGCAACCGCGCGGAGCAGGCGGTCGACGCCGCCGTCCTGCATGCGCAACAGCGAGTCGTGGCCCAGTTGCCGCACCTCGATGGCGTTGCGGTCGGCGAGGCTGCGCTCGAAGCCCACGCCGGCGAGGCTGAGCACGGCATCCGCGACGGTGAGGGCCGGCTCGCGTTCGGCGCGCACCAGCATGCGCTGCAGCACGTCGAGGTGCGTGAGGCGGTTGAAGTCGCGTTCCTCCACCATGCCGGACTCGCGCGCGGGCCGCAGGTACCCGGGCGCGGCGCCAGCCTGCTGCAGCAGGCCTTGCGGACCGAGGCTGCCCTTCTCGAAGTCCTCTGCCCAGGACTCGATGGCGAGTGCAAGCGGCTGCGCAGCGGGCGGCTTCGCGGGCGCCTGCGCGCGCAGTCCGGCCCCGGCCGCGAGCAACGCGGCGAGCAGGGCAGGGGTGCGCAACGCGGGAGCGGGCATCTCGGGAGAGAGTAGCGGGGCCCACCGGGCGGCGGCACGGGTCGCGCCCGCGGCCGCGGTGGAGGTCCACCGCAGCCGCGGGTCGAAATGGTGGAGGCGGCGGGAATCGAACCCGCGTCCCAAGATGCCCCGTCCAAGGCCTCTACGTGCGTAGGGCGTCATTTGTGTCGCCTGCGCGGCTCCGACGACCAAGATCCGCGCAGGCCAGCTCGACAAAGTCTCGCCGCATCCGTGCCGGGCAACCGGATGAAGCCAGCCTGCTGTGTAGCGCCTCGGCCCCCCGCAGGCATTGGGACCTCGGCGTGGCTAGTACTGACCTAGATCAGGCAGCCAGGGAGTAGTGCGTGTTGGCACTTCAGTTTTCCCGGGGGATTCACGAGGACCCGAGACCTCGGCACGCCACCCTGGCCGTGACAGCATCCGGTCGAAGCCGATCGCCCCCACAACAAGGTTGACGCACCCTGTATCGGCCACCGGGTGGCAGGTCGTCAAGGACCGAATGTGCCCGGGTGCAGGGGATCCGCGCTCAGTCGTCGCGGCGCACGTCGCGCTTGTGCTCACGGTCGCGCAGCGCCGCGCGCTTGTCGTGGGTCTTGCGGCCCTTGCCCACGCCGATCGAGATCTTGGCGTGGCCGCGTGCATCGAAGTAGACGCGCAGCGGCACCAGCGTGAGGCCCTGCTGCAGCGTGCGCGCGCCGAGGCGGTGGATCTCGCGGCGGTGCAGCAGCAGTTTGCGGCGCCGCTTGGGCTCGTGGTTCATCAGGTTGCCGTGGCTGTAGACGGGGATGTTGGCCCCCACCAGCCATGCCTCGTCGCCCTCGACCTTGGCGTAGCTCTCGTCGAGGGTCATCTTGCCCTGCCGCATGACCTTGACCTCGGTGCCCTTGAGCACGAGCCCGGCTTCCACGGTGTCGAGGATTTCGTACAGGAAGCGCGCCTTGCGGTTGTCGCAGACCAGCACTTCCGCTCGGGGCTTGCCGGTGCCGCTTGCCTGCGCCTTCGCCATGCCTGCACGGTAGGTCCGGCGCCGCGCGGAAGAAAGGTCGCGCCGCCTGCGGCCATGACGGATCAGGCTTGCAAACCGCGCCGCACCCGGTAGGTTTCCCGCCCCGATCCGCGCCCAGGTGGCGGAATTGGCAGACGCACTAGGTTCAGGTCCTAGCGGGAGTAACATCCCATGGAGGTTCAAGTCCTCTCCTGGGCCCCATCGAGCGCCGCGGGTTCACCCCCGCGGC
>JBEATZ010000028.1:0-19027 GCA_041161695.1 Planctomycetota bacterium
TCACCACGGGGTCCTTGAGGGCCTGGTCGTGCAGCAACTGTTCGAGGGCGCCTGCGTGCATGGTGCCGCTGCGGAGGCTCGTGCCGAGGGCCAGTGCGTGCAGCAACGGCTGCTGGCGACGGAAGCTGCCCTGGCGCGTGCGCACCAGCACCCGTGCGAGTTCGGCGCTGCCCTGGTCGTCGGGCAGCAGGGCAAGCGCGAAGGCCGCCACCACGCCGCGGTCCTCGATCCTTGCTCCTGGTTCGGGCAGGAGGGGCACCAGCAACTGGCTGGTACCGGGCGCTGCCAGGATGCCGAGGGCGACCATGGCGCGGTGGGCGGACTCGGGCTCGGCCTCGCCTGCCACGCGGCGGATCGCCTCGAAGTCCCTCGCCTCGCGACCTGCCGCCAGGACCAGCGCCGCCTCCCCGCGCACCCGGGGCACGGGGTCGGACAACAGGGTGCGGGCGGCGCCCGCGAAGGCCGCGGGGGTCTGGGCGGCAGCGGCTGAAGCAAGCACCAGCCCGAGGGCCCAGGCGATCCTGCGTGCGATGGCGCACAGCCGTGCCGTGCCCGCGCGCGCAGGTGCGCGGTCGGCAGGTGCGTCGGGCCTCGAACGGCAGGGCGGCATCAGGGTCCTCGAAGCGTATGCTGGCGGGCGATCCGCCGGGACCACCTGCTGCCCGGTACCGAGCAAACCGCGTTCCACGACCATGCGCATCGGCCACCTCGACTGCTTCTCCGGCGTCTCCGGCGACATGTGGGTGGGGGCGCTCCTCGACCTCGGCGTGGGGCTCGCCCCCCTGCAGGAGGCCGTGCGCTCCCTCGACCTCGGCCCGGTCGAACTCCATGCCGAGAAGGTGCTCCGCGCCGGCATCGCCGCGACCCACTTCACCGTGCTGGAGGCAGGCGAACTCGCCGACCGCGGCGGTCTCGGCAAGCCGCAGTTCCACCGCAAGGGCGCCCATGCGCACCGCGGCCTCGCCGAGATCGAGCGGCTGCTGGACCGCGCCGCGCTGCCCGATGCCGCGCGCGAGGACGCGCGCAAGGTGTTCCGCGCCATCGCCGAATCCGAGGCGCGCCAGCACGCCATGCCCGTCGAGCAGGTGCACTTCCACGAGGTTGGGGCCGTCGACACGATTGTCGACATCGTGTGTGCGTGCCTTGGCACGCGGCTGCTCGGCATCGAGCGCCTCACCAGTTCGGCCGTCGTCACGGGCAGCGGCACCGTGCGCTGCGAGCACGGCGTGCTGCCGGTGCCGGCGCCAGGCACCCTCGACCTGCTGCGCGGCATCCCGGTGCGCCAGGGCACGCTGCCCGGCGAGCGCACCACGCCCACGGGCGCGGCGCTGGTGCGCGTGCTGGTGCAGGAGTTCGAGCCCGTGTTCACCTGGGTGCCCGAGGACCGCGGCCACGGTGCCGGCACGAAGGACGACAAGGACCACCCCAACCTGGTGCGCCTCACGGTGGGCATGTCGCGCAGCGCCACGTCGCCGCTCGACTTGGTCGAGATGCAGTGCACGCTCGACACCGCCAACGGCGAGACCGTTGGTTGGTTGCTCGACGAGCTGCTGCGACAGGGCGCGGTCGACGCGTTTGCGCAGCCCGTGCACATGAAGAAGGGCAGGCCCGGCCTGCAACTCACGGTGCTCGCCACCGATGCGCACGTTCCGGACCTCACGCGGTTGCTGCTCGAGGAGTCGAGCTCGCTGGGCATCCGCACGCACCGCGTGGTGCGCACGGTGCTGGAGCGCTGGGTCGAGGTTCGCGAGACCGCGCTCGGGCCGGTGCGCTGCAAGGTCGCACGCCTGCCGTCGGGCGCGGTGGTGGCGCGTGCGGAGGACGACGAGGTGCGCAGGCTGTGCAGCGAGCGCGCACTGTCGCGGCGCGAGGTGCTGGCGCGGCTCGCGCTCGGGTGAGCGCGGCGCCGCAGCCGATCAGGCGCGGCCCTGGAACTCGCCGGTCTCGGTGTTGATGCGGATCTTCTCGCCCGTCTTGATGTGGGCGGGCACCTTCACCTCGAGGCCGGTCTCGAGCTTGGCGGACTTCTGCACCGAGCTCACGGTGTCGCCGCGTGCGGCTTCCTCGGCCTCGACCACGGTGAGCGTCACCGAGGGCGGCAACTGCACCGTGAGTGCCTCGCCGTCGCAGAACACCACCGTCGCATTGCCGTTCGGCACGATGTACGGCATCGCCTCGGCCACCACCTCGGGCTGCAGCGTGAACTGGTCGTAGCTCTCGTTGTCCATGAACACGTAGCCCATGGAGTCCTTGTAGAGGTACTGGCTCTCGCGCGAGTCGAGGTACACGAGTTCGAGCTGGTCGCTCGTCTTCATGCGGACCTCCTTCTGGCGGCCGTTCTTCAGGTTCTTGAGGTTGAGGTGGTGGATCGCCCTCAGGTTGCCCGGGGTGAGGTGGTCGTAGCGGGTGATCTGGTACAGGTCGCCCTCGTAGCGGACGACCATGCCCTTCTTGGCTTCGGTGACGCGGATCGCCATGGCGGTCAGGTGTGGGTTGGGCGCCGGGCCGGCAGGGCCTGGCGCAAGTCTGGGGGCAAGGAGGATACCCAGCGGGGCGCCGCGGGGCGAGGGACGGCTGCCGCGGTCCGCGCCTCAGAACGACTTGCGGCGGCTGCTGGACTCGATCCCGAGCGCCTTGCGGTACTTGGTGACGGTCCGGCGCGCGATGTGCACGCCGCGCTTCTTGAGCTCCTCGACCAGGTCGTCGTCGGACAGCGGGGTGTTCCGGTCCTCGGCCTCGACGATCTGCTTGAGGGTGTCCTTCACGGCCTGCTGGCTCACCACGTCGCCGGTGTCGGTGACGGTGCCGCCCGAGAAGAACCGCTTCATGTCGAAGATGCCCTTGGGCGTCTGGATGTACTTGCCCGAGACGGCGCGGCTCACCGTGGAGATGTGGACGCCCACGGTGTCCGCGACGTCCTGCATCTTCATCGGCTGCAACTGCTGCACGCCTTGGCGCAGGAAGCCCTCCTGCCGACGCACGATCTCGGTGGCGATCCGTTCGATGGTGCTCTGGCGCTGGTGCACCGCCTCGATGAACCACTTGGCGCTGTCGATCTTGCGGCGCAGGTACTCGTAGACCTTGGGGTCGCTGCGCGCCTCCTTGAGGAGGTTGCGGTACACGGGCGAGATCGACAGCTCGGGGACCGAGCCGCGCTGGCTGCGTACCTCGAACTTCCCGTCGGTCTCCTCGACGACCACGTCGGGCACGACGAGGCCGGGCGTCACCGCCGCGTACTCGGCGCCCGGGTGCGGGTTGCAGTGCGAACGGATGAACTCCCAGCTCTCCTTGATGTCCTCGATGGAGGCGCCCGTCTCCTTGGCGATCTTGGGCAGCTTGTTCATCGCCAGGTCGTCGAGGTGGCGGTCGACGAGCTGGGTGGTGAGCGGGCGCACGTAGCCGAGGTGGTCGAGCTGCATGAGCAGGCAGTCGCGCAGGTCGCGCGCGCCCACGCCGATGGGCTCGAGCCGGCGCACGAAGCGGATTGCCTCCTCGGCGAGCGGGATCGGGACCATCAGGTCCGTTGCGATCTGCGTGGAGGTGTCCGCGAGCCTGCCGTCGCCGTCGAGGGAGAACACCACGCGCTCGACGACGCGATAGAGGTCCTCGCTCGGGTTCTGCAGGCGCACCTGCGCGAGCAGGTGCTCGGCGAGCGACACGCCGGGTCCCGGGGTGTTGTAGAGCGCCTCGAGCTTGCGGTCCGCGTCCTCGTCGGAGCCGTCCCAGCCGCTGCCGCCGCGGCTGCGGAAGCCGAGGTCCATGCGCGACTCCAACTGGCTGATCTCCTCGGCGAACTCGCGCTGCATCTGCTCGTGGTCCGGCCCCGCGCTCGGCTGGTCCGAACCGCCCTCTTCCGGCTGCGCGCCCTCCTCCTTGATCTCCAGGAACACGTTTTCCTGCAGCTCGTGCTCGATCTGGTCCTTCAGTTCCAGCAGCGGCGTCTGCAGGATCTGCATCGCCTGGATCATCTGGGGCGACTGGACCAGTCGCTGTTCGGCGCGGAGGCCCTGGCTCAGTCCGAGTCGCATGGTGGTTCGAGGGGTGGGAAACCGTGGTGGGGCGCGCAGTGGAGTATAGCCCCGCCGCCTCGGGCGGTTGCGGGTCCGTCTCGCGCGATCAGCGCACCGTGCGCAGCGAGCGCAGGGTGGCGAACTGCGCGCCGTAGAACGAGAGGATCAGGTAGACGGCGGTCACCACGGCAGCCGTGTAGCACATGCCGCCGAGCAGCTTCGCGAGCGCCCTGCTGCGGCGCCGCACGCTCTCGCCGCGCGCTGCAACGAGCCGCTGCAGCGCCAACTCCAACTGGCCGGTGTGCTCGGCGGTGCGCAGCAGCAACCGCGTGTCGTGGCGCAGCGCGCCTGCCTGGTCGAGGGCCTCGGCGATGGGCATGTTGCCCTGCAGGAACACGTCGGCAGCCCGGAGGCGCTGGCGCAAGGTGGGGGACCCCGAGGCCTCGATTGCCGCGGGGTGGGCCTGCAGCAGCGTCTCGCCGGCGGCGTAGAGCCCGAGCAGTGCCTCGAGATAGGGAAGCTCGGCCACCTCCTCGGCGAGTTCGCGCACGAGGCCGATCCGCATGGCCGCACCGCTGCCCGTGGCGACGGAACGCAGCACCATGGCCATCCCGGCCAGGGCCGCCGATGGCACCAGGACCAGCACCCACGGCGATCCCACGGGACGGCCCACCGACAGCAGCAGGAGCGCCACGGCCCAGGTGGTGAGGGAGAGCAGCACGGGGTAGCCGAGGCTTGCCAGCAGGTCCCGGCTGGCCTCGCTGCGGCGCTGGCGCGCGCTGGCCAGCAGCTGCAGTGCCTGCGGGCCGCGGCCGGCGCGCCAACCCGCTGCGAGTGCGCGAGCCTCGTCGGGGCGCAGCACGACTCCCTGACGCGCGAGCAGTGCCGCGAGGGGCGCTTCCTGCTCCGCAGCCGGCAGGCCGAGTTGCTGCGGCGTGAGCCCCGCATCGAGCGAGTTCGCGAGCGACTGGCATGCGAGTACTGCAGCTTCCTCGCGCCCGGGTCGCAGCGTGAACATGGCGAGACGTTACGCCGCGGGCCGCGCGTGGGTATCCTCGGGCCATGGATCTGTCCTCGCCTCCAGCTGGTTCTCCCGCATCGGATCCGCTCGCGAACACCGCCGAGGTCGCGCTGCGGCTGATGGCGGGCATGGTGCCCCGCAAGACGTTGCAGTCGGTGCAGCGCATGGCTGTGGAATCCACGGGGGAGTATCCCTGGCGCGCGGTGCACGAAGCCGTCCTCGCCGACCCGGTGGATCCCCAGGAACTGCTGCGCCGCGGCCTGCTCGCGGAGCGCGACTGGGTGGCGCGCGGGGGCCGTGAGACCCCGGGGCCCGGCCTCAAGCGTCGCGCCAAGGGCTTTGTGGCCAAGGTGTTGGCGCAACTGATCGTGTTTGCGATCACGCTCGCGCTGGCCGTGGTCGTGCTGCTGCTGGTGAAGTACCGCTGGCCCGAGATGGACGTCTACCGCGTGCTCGAAATGGTCCGGCCGTTTCTCCCCGATGGCACGGGCAGGTAGCCAAAATCCGGGGGAGATCTTGTTGAAATCTGGTGGAAGGGTGGCATCATTCCCTGTGCAAAGTCAGTGCACGCGACCGGGATGCCAAGCCCGGGTGCAGGTGCTGGCTGGGTGAGGCGCGCAAGCGACCGAGCCTTCGCTCTCTTCAGATCGTCCGTTGCCTGACCAGCAAAGGACGCAGGTTCGCGGCTCCTGACCCGAGCCCACGACCTGTTCCAGCAGGACACCAACGGGCTGAGGCTGTGTGGTGGAGAACAGTATCCCCCTCCCTAACCGCCCTCTCCATCGCGTAGCCTCGCCCGCATTCTTCGGGCCTCAGTTCTGACCGGCTGAGGCCCGACTTTTTTTTCCTGCGCGCATTCCGATGGACCGTTCCTCGGCTAAGAAGAGACGCGCAAGGTGCTTGCAGCACCGCACGCACACATGACCCAACCGGGATTCCGCAAGAGCCGCAGCTCGACCCCACGCTCCCGAGGCCCCGAGGACGACGGCGGGGGCTTCATCGGCACGGCGTTGTTCTCGCAGGTGCAGATCCTGCACCTCATGAAGAGCGAGTTCGCCAAGGCGCGCCGCTACCAGATCCCGCTGGCCTGTGTGCTGTTGCAGGTGGACCGGCTGGCCCAGCTGGTGGACATGCACGGGGCCGACCTGCGCCGGGTGGCGCGGCAGACGCTCATGGAGGTGGTGAAGGAGCGCACCCGCACCTCGGACCTGATGGGTCTGATGGGGGACGACCGCTACCTGCTGGTGCTGCCGCACACCGACCTCAACAGTGCGCGCCTCGTGGCCGACCGCATCCGCGCCCGCTTCCAGGACGCCGAGATCACCGTCGACGGCAAGCCCCTCGGCCTGACCCTCAGCCTGGGCGTTGCCTCCTGCGAGGACCAGAAGACGATGTTCTTCGACAGCCTCGTGGCGCAGGCCGAGTTCGCCCTCGAGCACGCTTCCCGCGGTTCCGGGAACCGGACGGTCTCGTTTGCCGAGGCCCAGTTGCTCTCGGGTGGGACCCCGGACTCCGAGCCCCGCCGCAGCTGACCCGCCTGCCATGCGCATCCTGCTGGTCGAAGACGAGCCGACGATCGCCCTCACCCTGGGGGACGACCTGCGCGCGGAGGGCTTCGACGTCACCGTCCTCGCGGACGGCAAGGAGGCCCTGGAGCAGCTCTCGCAGCGGATCTTCGACTGCGTGATCACCGACGTGCGGCTTCCCGGCGCAGACGGGGTGCAGGTGCTCAAGGCCGCCAAGGCCGCCCGGCCCGAGACCGAGGTGCTCATGATGACGGCCTACGCCACGGTGGAGAGCGCCGTGGAGGCCATGCGCCTCGGCGCCGACGACTTCATCCAGAAGCCCTTCCTCAACGCCCAGTTGATCGAGCGGCTGCGCCGCCTCGGCAGGTTCCGGGCGCTGCTGGAGGAGAACGAGCGGCTGCGTGCGCAACTGCGTTCCGACCAGGGCCTGCCAGGCGTGATCGGCCAGAGCCCTGCCATGCGGGACGTCGTGAAGCGCGTGCGCACGGTGGCGGGCACCGATGCCTCCGTGCTCATCGAGGGCGAGAGCGGCACCGGCAAGGAGCGCATTGCCCGCGCCATCCACGTGCTCTCCGCCCGGCGCGACAAGCCGTTCGTGGCGCTCTCGTGCGGCGCGCTCCCCGACACGCTGCTCGAGACCGAACTGTTCGGCCACGAGCGCGGGGCGTTCACCGACGCCCAGCGCCAGCGACGCGGCCGGTTCGAGATGGCGAACGGCGGCACCATCTTCCTCGACGACATCGACGACATGCCGCTGCCGGTGCAGGTGAAGCTGCTGCGCGTGCTGCAGGAACGGCAGTTCGAGCGCGTGGGCGGCGAGCAACTGGTGCACGTGGACATCCGTGTCGTGTCCGCCACCAAGGTCCCGCTCATGGAACTGGTGCGGCAGGGCAGGTTCCGCGAGGACCTCTACTACCGCCTCAACGTGGTGCCGGTGCGGCTGCCGCCACTGCGCGAGCGCGAGGGCGACATCCCGCTGCTGGTGCAGCACTTCATCGAACGCCTTGGCCAGGGCAAGTCCTTCGTCGTGAAGACCGACGTGCTCGAGGCCATGTCCGGCTACTCGTGGCCCGGCAACGTGCGCGAACTCGAGAACCACTGCGCCCAGGCCATCGCCATGTCCGGCGGCTCGTCGATCCTGCGCAAGGAGCACCTGCTGCCCGTCGACCGCTCCCGGCGCGCGGCGCTGGAGCCGCCCGTGGCGCTGCGCACGCTGCGCGAGGTGCTGGTCGAAGCCGAGCGAGAGCACCTCAAGCACGTGCTCAAGGCGGTGGGCGGCCATCGCACCAAGGCAGCGTCCGTGCTGGGGATCAGCAGGAAGGTGCTGTGGGAGAAACTCAAGGACTACGGCATCGAGTGATGCGCTGCCTCGCGGCAGTGCTCCTCGCGTGCGGCCTCGTTGCATCGCCTGCGGCGCAGGCGGCGCCCGGCCCTGCGCGCGCGACGCCTGCAGGCTTCCAGCGCATCGTCTGGGTGCCCGGCGCCTCGACCGCGGATGCCGACCTGCTCGCGCGCATGCGGGCGTTCGGCTTCACGGCCGTCAACCTGCCGCGCGGCAGTTCCCCGGACGTTGCGCGGCGGCTCGGCCTCGGGTGGTACCTCGACCAGCCCGTGGGCAAGGTGCTCGAACTGCGCGACGAGGAGTTCGCTTCGCTGCGCGACGGCTACGAGCGGACGAGGGACCCTGCGCTGCTGGTGCGCCCGCGCTGCTGGAGCGAACCTGGGTGGGCTGCGCGGCAACGCGAGGCGCTCGCGACGGCCCTGGGCGCCGATGCCGCGCGGCAGGCCATCGCGAACGGGTTCGCCGACGAGGCCTCGGCCACGCGCAACTCCAACCCGCTCGACCTGTGTCGCTGTGATGGTTGCATCGCACGCTTCCGCAGGTTCCTGCAGGAGCGGTACGGCAGCATCGATCGCCTCGACGCTGCGTGGGGGACCCAGTTCGGCTCCTTCGACAAGGTCGTGCCGCTCACCACCGACCAGGTGCGCAGGCGCGAACTCGGCGACGTCTCGATCCCCGCCAACCTGCGGCCGTGGCGCGAGGCGCTCGAGTTCGAGGACGCCAACTTCGCAGGCGCGGTCGAACTGCTCGCCAACGAGGCTCGCGCGCGACTGCCAGGCGTTCCAACCGGCATCACCGGCATGCCGCTGCCCTCCGCGTTCGGCGGCCACGATCCGGCGCGCTTGCTTCCGTTGCTCACGCTGCACGAGGCCTACGACACGGCGGGCAACCGCGACCTCGCAGCATCCCTCGCGCCCGCAGGAGCTCTGCAGCTCGGCACGCTCGCGCCTGCGGCAGAGGACGCGCCACGCCGCCTGCCAACCGCCTGGCTCGCGGCGGCTGCGGCCGACGGACTGTGGGCTGCCGTGGTCTGGAACGCACCGCTGCTGGTCGCACAGGACGGCACGGACACGGTGCACGGCAAGGCGGTGCGCGAGGCGTTTTCCGCGCTCGGGCCCACGCTCGATGCCTGCGCCGGCGCGGTGGTGCAGCGCGATCCCGTCTGGATCGTCGAGTCGCACGAGTCGGTGGCCGGGTGGTGGATGCTGGACTCCGCGCGCGACGGCGCGACGTGGATCCGCAGGCTCACCTCGCACGAAGAGCGCAACAGCACGGCCGTCGCCTCGCGCCACGCGTGGCTGCGGCTGCTGCAGGACATCGGGTTCCAGCCGCGGTTCGTGGGCACCTCGGACCTCGCCGTGCGGTTGCTGCGCGAGCGCCCGAAGGCGCTGGTGCTGGCGGCCACGCTCGCGCTGTCGGATCGCAACTGCCAGGCGATCCAGGCCTACGTGCGCACCGGCGGCACCGTGATCGCGGACCACTCTCCGGCGCTCTACGACGAGAACCTGGTGCGACGGGGATCCGGCGGGCTGGACAGCCTGTTCGGCATCGCCGCGCGCAGCATGCGCTGGGACCACCGTTTCGTGCGCGAGGGCAGGGGCGGCCTGCGCCTCCGCGGCAGTGTCTCGGTTGCCGAGGCAGGCCTCGTCGTCCGCACGGATCGCGACGTCGTCGCCGAGATCGTGGGTGCGGATGCCCGTCGGTACGAGCGCAAGGCGGAGTTCGCCGAGCACCACCCGATCCACGTCGAGCGACGCGAGGGCTCGGGGCGCGCCTGCTACCTCAACCTCGCGGTGTGCGACTACGTGGGCTGGCGCCTCGATCCGGCGTCGGTGGACGCGGCCCTCGACCTCCGTGCCCGCGTGCGGCACTCGCTGCGCATCGCCGGCGTGGTGCCGCGGCACGAGGTGCGTGGGCAGGGCCTGCCCACCTGCATCGAGCGCACCGAACTCGTGCGCGCGGACGGCAGGCGCGTGCTGGCCGTGCGGGTGAACGCCCTGGAGCGGCCCCAGCTCTACACCGAGTTGGAACAGCGCGGCGCCGTGAAGCTGGAGATCACGTTGCCCGCGGAGCGCAGGCTGCGCACCATGGACGGCGTCGACCTCGGGCTCGCCACCCGCTTCGAGGTGCCGCTCGATCCGTGGGTCGGCGCGTTCTTCTGGCTGGAGGACCGATGACCTTCGAACCACTCGAGACGGAGTGCACTCCTGCTGCAGGCGACGAGCGCGAGTTGCACTACCTCGTGTCGGACCTGCACCTGCCGATCGGCGGTGGCGCCGTCATGCACCGCCTCGATGCACTGCTGGCAACCGTGCGCGAGAAGGGCCATCGCGCGCGGCTGTTCGTGCTCGGGGACCTGTTCGACGTGTACGTGTCGCCTGCCCAGATGCGCGTGGACGTGTGGCGCAGGGTGGCCGACGGTCTGGCGGGGGCCGTCCGCGCCGGGGTGCTCGTGCACGTCATGGTGGGCAACCGCGACTTCCTGCTCGGGCCCGAGTTCGAGGCCGTCTCCGGCGCGAAGCTCGTGCACGGCGGCCTCACCTGCCGCCTCGCCGGCCGGCGCGCACTGCTGCTGCACGGCGACGAACTGTGCACCCGCGACGAACCCTACCAGCGCGCCAAGCGCTGGCTGCGCCACCCGGCAACGCGCCTGCTGGCCCGGCAGTTGCCGCTGCGTGCGGCGCTGTGGGCCGCGGGCCGGGCGCGCCGCAAGAGCGCGTCGGTGATCGCCATGGGGGACCAGACCCGGTTCGATCCCGTGGCCGAGGCCCTCGACCGCGCCGTGGCGCGCACCGGGGCCGAGCTGCTGGTGTTCGGCCACATCCACCGTCCGGCCGCGGGTTTGCGGGGGGACCTCGCGTACCGCATCCTGCCCGCCTTCGACGACGACGGCGTCCACCTCGTCGTGGATGGGGCGCGGATCGGCTACCAGCGGGTCACCGCCGACGGCCGCATCGAGCCAGTGGCGGACTTCCCCGAGCGGACCTTCGCCTGACCCGGTCCGAATCCGGTTCCCGGCGCCCCGCCGCGGTTGCGGGTGGGGGACGGGGTCGCTACGCTCCTTCGCCCCTTGTCCGGTGCTCCAGGCCCGTGCGGCATTCCCCACGCGTCGGGGCGCCGCGCTCTTTGGCAACGTGAGCCGATTCGAAACCGGACGCACCAAGCCTTGACCCGAACCGCCAACCACCCCAACCCGCTCCCCGCCGGAGAACCCGTCGAGGTCGTCGCCATCGACGGCCCCGCCGGCGCCGGCAAGAGCACGGTGGCGCGGATGCTCGCCAAGCGCCTCGGCTACGCGTTCCTGGACACCGGCGCGATGTACCGTGCCGTGACCTGGCACTTCCTGGAGCACTCTTGTGCCCCGGACCAGGAGGGCGGCACCGAGGCCCGCATGCGCGCCGCGCTCGCGGGCATGCAACTGCGGCTCGGCAGCGACGGCAAGGTGCTCGTCAACCAGCACGACGTGACCTCCCACCTGCGCTCGCGCGAGGTGGAGTCGCGGGTCTCCGCCGTCTCCGCCCTGTCGTTCGTGCGCGCAGCGATGCGCGACTTGCAGCGCGAGGTGGCGCGCCAGGGACCCGTGGTGGCCGAGGGCCGCGACATGGGTTCCGTGGTGTTCCCGCACGCGCGCTTCAAGGTCTTCCTCGACGCCGATCCCACGGAACGTGCGCGCCGCCGCCAGGCGGACTTCAGCGCCCGCGGCCGGCAGGTGAGCCAGCAGGAGATCCTCGAGGAGATGCAGGTGCGCGACCGCCTCGACAGCACGCGCAAGGACGCGCCGCTCGTGCGCGCTCCCGACGCGATGGTGGTGGACACCACCGGCCTCGACGCCGACGGCGTGGTGGCCGTGATCCTGCGGGACATCCAGTCGCGAGGGGAGTCCCACGCGTGACCCGGGAGCCTGCACAGGAAGCAGCGGCGCAGGGCGGCCTCGTGCCGCACAGCCCGTGGGTCTACTGGCCGTCGTTCAACCTGTTCAAGTTCTTCGCGCGCGTGTGGTTCCGCCAGCGTGCGACGGGAGCCGGGCAGGTGCCTGCGACCGGCGGCGTGATCCTCGTGTGCAACCACGCCAGCTACCTCGACCCGATGCTGATGGGCATCGAACTGAGCCGGCAGATCTGCTACCTGGCGCAGAAGGGCCTCGCCAAGCTGCCGCCGATCCGGTGGTGGATGCGCAGGGTGGGCGTGGTGCTCGTCGACCGCGCCGCGCCGTCGCGCGACGTGCTGCGCAGGCTGGAGGGACACCTCCTCGCCGGTGGCTGCACCTGCATGTTCCCCGAGGGAACGCGCAGCAAGGACGGCACGGTCGGGCCCTTCCGGCCCGGCGTGGAGTTCCTCGTGCGTCGCACGGGTGCGCTGGTGGTGCCCGTCGGGCTGGAGGGCATGTCCCGGGCGATGCCCCGCGGGGCGCTCCTGCCCCGTCCGTTCCGCACGCGCGTGCACTTCGGTGCCCCGTGGTCTCCCGACCAGGTCCTCGCCGAGGGCGGGATGGAGGCCCTGCGCCGCACGGTCGCCGAACTCGCCAACGCGCCCCTGCGCGCCGACGAGAGCAACGGATCCGAATCGGTTCGTGCGATGCCGCAAGGCATCGAACTGCCGTCCAAACGAACTTCCGCCGAGGTGGCCTCTTGAGGTCGCACCGGCAAACCCGCCGTGGGTGTTCCGCGGCAACCCTCACCGAGCGTGTTCCCAGCCTGGGTCGGCTGCGAACGTGCGTCGCGGGGGCTGATTCCCTGACTCCTTTTTCCCAATGACCCAAACCCGTTCGATGCAAGGCAAGCAACTCGTGAAGAAGTTTGCGCTCGCCGCGGATGAGCTCTCGAGGCTCACCAGCGAAGCGCTCGGCAACGCAACCATGGTCGATCTCGGCTCGGCGATCGAGAAGACCGTGTGCGCCCTGGCCCCCAACAAGATCGTGAAGGGCCGGATCGTGAAGATCCAGGACGACGGCATGGTCGTCGTCGACGTCTCCTACAAGGCCGAAGGCCGGATCCCGCTCGACGAGTTCGACGATCCGCTCGCCCTCCAGCCCGGCCAGGAGATCGAGTGCCTTGTCGAGGAGATCGAGGACTCCGAGGGTTTCATCCTCCTCAGCAAGCGGAAGGCTGATCGCATCCGCGGCTGGGAGACGATCATCAAGACCCACAAGGAAGGCGACAACGTGCGCGGTCTCGTGCTGCGCAAGATCAAGGGCGGCCTGCTGGTCGACATCGGCGTGCCCGTCTTCCTGCCTGCCTCGCAGGTCAACATCCGTCGCGCAGGTGACATCGGCGACTGGATCGGCAAGACCGTGGATGCGCGGATCATCAAGATCGACACGGAGCGCATGAACATCGTCATCTCCCGCCGCAAGCTCATCGAGGAGGAGCGCGAGGAGAAGAAGGCGACGCTGCTCAGCGAGCTGGCCGAGGGCCAGGTGCGCAAGGGCATCGTCAAGAACATCGCCGACTTCGGCGTGTTCGTGGACCTGGGCGGCATCGACGGCCTGCTCCACATCACCGACATGTCCTGGGGCCGCATCAACCACCCGTCCGAGATGCTCAAGCTCGACGACGAGGTGGAGGTCAAGGTCCTCAAGATCGACCGCGAGCGCGAGCGCATCGCACTCGGCATGAAGCAGAAGAGCGCTTCGCCCTGGGAGAACATCCTGGAGAAGTACCCGCCTGCCACGCGCCTCACCGGCGAGGTCGTCAACCTGATGACCTATGGTGCCTTCGTGAAGCTGGAGGACGGCGTCGAGGGTCTCGTGCACATCAGCGAGATGTCCTGGACCAAGCGCGTCAACCACCCGAGCGAAGTGGTCAAGGTGGGCGACAAGGTCGAGGTGGTCGTGCTCGAGGTGGACACCGAGAAGCAGACCATCAGCCTCGGCATGAAGCAGACCGAGGTGAACCCCTGGGACATGGTGGCGGAGAACTACCCCCCGGGCACGATCATCCGCGGCAAGGTGCGCAACCTCACCAACTACGGTGCGTTCATCGAGCTGCAGGAGGGCATCGACGGCCTGCTGCACATCACGGACATGAGCTGGACTCGCAAGATCACGCACCCGAACGAGGTCGTGAAGAAGGGCGAGGAGGTCGAGTGCGTGGTGCTGTCGGTCGACCAGGAGAAGAAGCGCATCGCGCTCGGCCTGAAGCAGCTGCAGTCCGACCCGTGGGCTGGCGACATCCCGGCTCGCTACCACATCGGCGACTCGGTGCCCGGCACGGTCACGAAGATCACCAACTTCGGTGTCTTCGTCGAACTGGAGCCCGGTCTCGAGGGCCTGCTGCACATCAGCGAGCTTGCTGACCACAAGGTCGACAACCCCGAGGAAGTCGTCAAGGTCGGCCAGCGCGTCGAGGTGCGCATCATCAAGATCGACTCCGAGGACCGGAAGATCGGCCTCACGCTCATCCAGGCGCACTTCGAAATGGATGGCGAGACCCCGGCGGAGCCTGCAGCCCCGTCGCGCGCCGAGACGGCGCAGACTGGTTCGCTCGCGGACCAGCTCAAGGGCCTCGGCCAGCGCATGAGCGCGCGCGAAGCCGCCAGCAAGAAGCCCGAGGACTCGGACTCGTGAACCGCAGCAGCCTGGGATTCGTCTCAGGCCTGCTGCTCGCGGCCTGCGCTGCTGCGCCAGAGGGAGAGGATCCCCTGGCGCAGGTACAGGCCGCGGACTCGACCGCCCTGGTCGTCCCATTCGGTGCGACGGCCGGGGAGGAAGACGGCGTGCTCGCCGGCTTCTACGCGAACGTGCTCGAACGCATGCACGAGGCATACGGGGAGCGCGACGCCAACGGTGCCCCGAGCGGCATCGACAGCCTGCAGCGCCTGCTGCTGCTGTACCGCAACGATGGCGTGCCAGGCTGGGCGAAACAGCGCATGGACGGCTTCGCTGCCGCGGCCGAGGGCGCCGTGTTCGAGCGGCACGTGCGCAGCGCGAGCCGCATCCTCGTGCCCCAGCCAGTGCCGCTTGGCGAGAACCTGGTGGTTCGGCTGCAGGTCGACGGGCTGCCCGGCTCGACGATCCGCCTCGGCGGCGAGGAAGAGGACAAGCCCTTCTTCCTCTCGGCCTGGTTCGAGTTCGCCGACACCTACGTCGACGGCAGCACCCGGCGGCAGGAAGGCGAGGCCGTGGTACGGCTGCCGCGCAGCCACGACCTCACCCTCGCGACGCCGCTGGAGCTGCCGCTCGAACTCGGCGCCGCGCCGGCCGGCGCCGTCCGCAGGAAGGTGGCGATCCGCATCGAGATGCTGCCCGGCCACGTGGGAGGGGCAGACATGTCCTGCCCGGTGCGTCGTGCGCCCATGGCGCGCGGCGAAGCCGAACAACTGCCTCTCGGGGCCGACAAGCTGCGTGCCGCGCCGCTCGCGAGCCTGCGCGAGGCGATGGCCATCGGCGACGCGCAGCGATTCCCGGCCGTGTACCTGTCGGCGTGCTTCCTGCCGCCCGACCAGCGCCGCGAGGGCATGGAACTGCTGGTGCAGTGGGTGCGCCTCGGTCGCCCGGACCAGGCGCGCGTGGCCATGGCCGCGCTGCGAGAACTCAGCGGCGAGCCGATCACCGTGGGAGATCGGGAGCGCTGGCTTGCCTGGTGGCAGCGCACCCAATAACAACACGTCCATGACGTTCCTGCCGGTCGAAGAGCAGCTTGCAGTGATCCGCCGCGGCACGGTCGACCTCGTGCACGAGGAGGAACTGCGCACGCGCCTCGAACAGAGCCGCAAGACCGGCAAGCCGCTCCGCGTGAAGCTCGGCATCGACCCCAGTTCGCCCGACATCCACCTCGGCCATACCGTGGTGCTGCGCAAGCTGCGCGACTTCCAGCGGCTCGGCCACACGGCGGTGATCCTCTGGGGCACGTCGACGGCGATGGTGGGCGACCCCACGGGACGCAACAAGACGCGGCCGGCGCTGACCCGCGAGCAGGTCGAGTCCAACAAGGCCACCTACCGCGCCCAGGTGAGCGCGGTGCTGGACATCGGCAAGGCGGAGGAGCGCGAGAACGGCAGCTGGTTCGACCGCATGTCGTTCATGGACTGCATCAAGCTTGCCTCGCGCTACACGGTGGCACGGATCCTCGAGCGCGACGACTTCCGCAAGCGCTTCGACGACAACCAGCCGATCAGCGTGCACGAGTTCCTCTACCCGCTGCTTCAGGGCTGGGACTCGGTGGAGTTGCAGGCCGACGTCGAACTCGGCGGTACCGACCAGCTGTTCAACCTGATGGTGGGTCGCGAACTGCAGAAGCAGGCGGCCCAGCCCTCGCAGGTGTGCATCACCATGCCGTTGCTGGAGGGCCTCGACGGCAGCCAGAAGATGTCGAAGTCGCTGGGCAACTACGTGGGCGTGCACGACGCGCCTGGCGAGATGTTCGGCAAGCTGATGCGGCTGCCCAACGCGCTGCTCGGCAAGTACTTCACGCTCCTCACCGACGTGGACGCGGCGCGCTCGGCCGAGTTGCTGGCGGGCCACCCGCTGGAGGCGAAGTTCGCACTCGCGGATGCCATCGTCGGCGGTTACCACGGCAAGGATGCTGCGGCAGCGGCGCGCACCGAGTTCGACCGCATGCACCAGCAGGGCGGCGTGCCCGACGAGGTGGCCGAGGTGGTGGTGGACGCAGCGCTACTCAAGGACGGCAGGCTCTGGCTGCCTGCCGCGCTGGCGCTCGCAGGCCTTGCGCCCAGCAACAGCGAGGGGCGCAGGCTCGTGCAGGGCGGCGGCGTGCGTGTCGACGGCAACGTCGTTGCGGACGTGCAGGCGTCGCTGGGCGCCGGCGCGCACCTCGTTCAGGTGGGCAAGCGCAAGGCCGCGCGGATCATCGTGCCCGGAAGCTGAGCGCGGCTAGTTCTTGCCGTGCCGGATGCGCTCCCAGCGGGTGGCGTAGTCGAAGTCCGGCGACTGCTCGAAGTCGTGGCACTCCGTGCACACCTTGGCGGGGGTGCCGCCGCCCACCTTGCCCAGCTTGTTCTGCACCGGGTTCTTCACGTGCTCGCTGGCGGGCCCATGGCACTGCTCGCAGCCGACGCCCGCGAGGTGCGGCGTCTTCTCGAAGTCGACGAAGCCGCTCTTCTCGCCGTAGCCGACCACGTGGCAGTCGACACAGTCGGGGTAGGCCGTGACCGGCCAGCCGTAGCGCTTGGGGTCGTTCTCGGCGGCCACGAGGGTGTCCCACGCCTGCGCGTGCTTGGTGCCCATCATGGTCTCGTAGGCGCCCGGGTGGCACGTGGCGCAGGACTCGGAGCCCACGTAGCTGGCGCCCGTGGCGGTGGGCTGCTGGCCCGCCATCTTCTGGAGCACGCCGTCTTCCTTCACCTGCATGCGATGCTGCAGGATGGCCTCGCGCACGCCGGCGTCCTCCATCGCGCCCTTGCGGGTCGAACTGCCCTCGAGCCGGATCGGGTTGTAGGCACGAACGAGCGGGCCCTCGACGGTGCGCGCGAGGGTGAGGTCGACCAGCAGGCGGCCGCGGGTGCCGGGGTAGACGACCGGCACGCCGCCCGAGAGGTCGGGCGCGCCCTTGGGTTCGACGTGGTCGCCGCTGCAGGCGACGACGAGGTCGGGCTTCGGCGTGAGGCCGGCCGCGAGCTCGCGCGCCTTCGCGTCGTTGCCGTGCACGAACAGGATGCGCAGCGAGTTCTCCGCCGCGCCTGCCATCGCTCGCTGCCACGCAAGCTCGGGTGCCAGGAGCTTCACGCGCGGTTCCTTCTCCCCGGCAAGCGCCTTCGGCAACGCGAGCGTCAGCGAACCGATGCGCACGGTGGTCTCGCGCACCTGCTTCTCGACGAACGGCTTGCCGGGCCAGTTCTCGGCCGCGCACTCGAGGTCCGATGCGACCACGGGGACCTGCATCCCCGACAGGATCGTGGCCCAGCCGTCGAGGTCGAGTGCGAGGTCAGCAGCGCCCACGCCCAGTGCGTCATAGGGGCGCTGGCTGCCGAACAGGATCTCGACGATCTTGTAGAACTTGAGGAAGTCGAGTTCCGTGGCGCCCGACACCAGGTCGCCGCCCTCGAGGAGCAGGTCCCACTGGCCGCTCTGCAACTGGAAGGCGCGCCGCGCGAGCCCGCCGAGCTGGCCGCTTGCACAGCCGCACGGCTCCAGGCGGCCCTCCAGCGAGCCGGACAGCATCAGGCGCACCGGCCCGGCGACGGTCGTCACCTGCTGCACTCCCTGCGGGGGATCCTGCGGTGCGGCAGTCGGGGCGGCCACGGGCGCTGCCGTCGCCTCCCGGCACTGGGAGAACGTCCCGGCGAGCGCCAGGGTGGCGAGCAGGATCACGGGGGGCCTCAGGCGCTGCATGGCGGTCATGGTCGCTTGCGGTGGAAGGCTACCAGTTCGATCGGCAGGAAGGGGCCCTGCGCGGGATCCTTCGCGAGGACGATCTCCCCGCGAAACGTCGGTGGCAACGCGCCACCGGCGTAACGCACGACCACGCGCGTGGTGCGCGCATCGCCTGCCTGGGGCTGCAGTTCGACGTGGAACAGCGAGGAGCAGTCCTTGCCGGTGGCATCGACGAGCCGGCTCACCACGAACTCCGCGGGCCGGCTGCGGTCGTGGTCGGTGACGAGCACGAACTGCTCGGGCCGTTCCGTCTCGAAGTCGAACAGGCCCAGCGAGACCTTGGCCATCGGCCGTACCACGAGGTCCGGCACCAGCTTGCCCACCACGGGGAGGCGCAGCACGTACCCGCTCGCATGGTCCGTCTGCACCGTCGCGACCGACTGGAACGTGCCGGGCTGGTCGCCGGGTGCGGGCACGAAGCGCACGTGGAGACGCGTCTCCTCGCCCACGGCCTCCAACTGCAACTGGACGCGTGGGTCGTCGGACGTGGCCGGTCCGAAGCGCACGGGCCCTTCGTCGCCCCGCAGGACGGTCAGCAGCGCCGGCTGGCTCGAGAGCGGCACCTCGCCGAAGTCGATGATGGCGAACGGCCGCAGCGCGACGGGCGAGTCGATGGCGAAGCGGAACCGGATGGGCACGTGCAGGCGCGTGAGTGCGTTGGTGGCCGCTGCCGGCTGCAGGATGAGGGTCGCGCGGCTGTCCGCGGGCTTCAGGTCGGCAGCCTCCTTGCGGATGGTGTCGATCGTGAGCCGCACCACCAGCACCTCACCGGTGCGGGCCGCAAACTCGGCGAGGGGC